>DFBC01000083.1 GCA_002367235.1 Cellvibrionales bacterium UBA3090 | reverse complement strand
CCTTACAACCAGATCCCTCCCTACCACTTATCCCCGATTAAATGGTCCTGTCGACAACCCCAGCTACCGCTATTGTCTGCCTCGACTAAAGCCCCTATTCTTCACGAACCTGTTTTGAGAAGGATGACACCATGGCAGTTTCCACCTTTATTTTGCTTGGCTTGCTGTTACTGATTGCCGGCTATGGAATTACGCTCTACAACAACCTTGTTGCACTGAAACACCGGGTTGCACAAGCCTGGTCAAATATCGACGTCCTGCTTAAACAGCGTCACGACGAGCTACCAAAGCTGGTGGAAACCTGTAAGGAATACATGCAATACGAACAAGGTACCCTACAAAAGGTTGTCAATGCCCGCAGCATGGTTTCTAACGCGGCAAAAAACCGGGATCTTGGCGCCTTGGGTATTGCTGAGTCAGCGCTGCGCAGTGGTCTTGGCCGCCTATTTGCTCTGGCTGAGGACTACCCTGAACTTCGGGCCAACCAGTCGTTTCAAAATTTACAGGCGCGTATATCAGACCTTGAAAATAGCATTGCCGACCGCCGCGAGCTCTATAACGACATGGTTAATCTGAACAACATACGCATCGAACAAGTACCCGATGTCTTCATTGCCAACTTTTTTAAGTTTGGTGCCTACGAATTACTGGAATTTACGGAAGAAGAAACAGCCGATGTAAGCATCAAGGGACTGTTTCATTCGTGACGGTTATCGCTAACCACACACACCCTCATTGCCTGACCCGGAAATAGTTTCATGCTGCCCACCCATATCGCCGAACTGTTTTGTAGCGAGTGTGTTTACCACATGCCCGGCTGGGACTTTGGCATTTGGTTCGCGATCGCTCTCTGCAGCACGTTACTCTGCCTAAACCGATGTCATCGACAGTTCAAGCGAGCCCGCTTAATTGAGGACATGCCCACCTCGCGCATACGATCCGCAAGCCAGGGCTACACCGAACTTGTCGGTGTCGCTGAACGTCAAGGCAACCCCCAGCTGGCCCCGCTCAGTAACACGCTTTGCCTATGGTGGCGATTCACCATTGAAAAGTATCAAAGTACGGGAAAATCCAGCCATTGGGTCACAATAGAAAAACGAGCCTGCAGCCAGCCTTTTTATCTAAAGGATACTACGGGTATTTGCCGGGTTGACCCTCAGGGAGCCGATATTAGTTGCCGACATCGCCATACCTGGCACGGCAATAGCCGCCGCCCCATCACAGCGAACCCAAGCAAGAAGGGTCGCAGTCATGGTTTTTTATCCCTGGCCACCACCCGCCTATCTTTTGGCAGTCGATATCGCTACACCGAGCATTTAATTTTGGAAGGCGATCCGCTCTATACACTGGGTCACTTTGAAACGGACAGTGGAGGCATCAGAACGCTTACCCCAAAACAGCTGATCGGCAACGTACTCGGCGGATGGAAACAAAACTTTGCTGAATTACTTGCCCGCTTTGACCGTAATGGTGATGGAGAGCTGGACATCAAAGAGTGGCAACTTGTCCGTAACGCCGCCTTAGAAGAAGGCCAATCCAGACAAACAGCACTATCACAAGAGCCCGCCGAACATGTCCTCAGCCAACCCACACACAAAGGATTACCCTTTATTATTGGCAGCCAGGAACAGCAACAACTCAGCCACCGCTTCCGCCGAAGGGCACTTTTTTATTCGTTGGGATTTTTTCTAACCGGATCACTGACCACCTGGCTGATTAGCAGTCGCTTGGCACTCTAGACCACCGCGTTTCAAGGCCCAGCATTCTTCAGCTAGTAAAAACAGCTAACCACACTGTTTCTATCTCCGGGGCCGTCCAGGCCACACGGTGTTTTTTATGGGCAGGAATATTCAGGTAATCTCCAGCCGCCAGCTTTAGCTGCTCTCCCGCCTCAAACTCCAGCACAGCTTTCCCCTGCACAAGGAGAACCCATTCATTTTCATCCTGATCGTACCAGTCGCTTTCTAGTGAACAATGTCCCTTAGAAACAATTCGCTCAATACGCATCCCCCCGGAAGAGAACAGTTCTTCACAAATTTCATCGGGTATTTTAGCCGGAATATTTAATAGTAAATTTTGCTTTATCATAATATCAATCGTTGATCCGCCAATTTTCTGACCACCCCTTAATCAAAGAGTTACCTGGCCAACCCTGACGGTGCGGTCAACAGCGGACGCTATAATCGCCCATCTCGCATCAGGCGCCGATTAACTCGCCAATGATATACCCGGCTTACAATTGGCCGTATAACTGGCAGGCCAATCAACCATGCCAGCGGCTTAAAACGTGGCACTCGATTCATCAATACCCGATAAGCATCTATTTCTGCCAGGACATTGTGATCTTCGTCAACGATGTGCAACTCGGTCAATGCTCGCTTGGGATCTATCCCCAAAGCACGTAATTCATCGTCACGGCCAGTAATATCGAACCAATCAACACCACTATCCTCACCGGCCAATTTTTCATAGTGGCACCTATCGCGAACACAACTCGGACAGGCCCCGTCATAATAAACGGTGACCTTTCCATACTTACGCTCGCCCATGATTCATGACTCCCGAGGGGAACCATTTTTTTGCAGGGACCCTAAGGGGCGAACCCATGACTCAACTTTTGGGTAACGCTCCTCGCGCTGGCTCCACGCTTGCCTCGCTTCAGCTGGCGTTCCAAAATGCCCCCAGGTTACAAGATGCCAGACAGCATCGTCTTTGTGCGTTGTAACATGGTTAAACTGCAGGGTTTCAAGCCTGTTATCCCGAATAAACTGTTGCAGTTGATTCTCGGTTTTAAAGGCACCCAATTGCACAGTAAAACCTGGTTCGGGGGCCAACAGCTGAACCGCATCATTGTTTTTTTCTTCCTGAGCCGTCTCGACCACGTGAGCGGGGTCATTGCGCTTGGGGCGGAGCCTCTCGCCGCTATCAAGTGATACCGGGGCGGGCTGCCTAACAGGTAAAGATCTCGGCTTTCTTAGGTGACCGACGCCCTCGATATTATCGGGTATCACAGGCTCCGCCGTGAGCGTAGGGAGCTGTGTTCGCCACTGGTGGCGAGGAACCTGAACATAAACGGCCTTGGGCGTTTCCGTCGCGTCTGCTTTTGCTGGAGTGGCGGCTTTAGCTGTTGCCGATACGACGCTGGTTTTCTCGCCGCTATCATTAACCAGCTGAGAGTTATTAACCAGCTGACCGCTATTAACCGGCTGACCGTTTTTTATTTCGAGGGGCTGACAGCTCCAATTATCACTTCGCTTATTCCCGGAACAACGCCAGTCTACGTAAGTGTCATCCTTCCCCTTATTGGCAGAACAACTCGATAGACCCAGAGCCGTAATTAACAGCAGGTTAAACCTTACACACCGTATAAGAACTAATCTGATCATGGCTTCAAGCGATAGGGCCCACTTAGATGCCCATTTTATTTAGTGCATCCAGTACCTGACGAATCACTGCAGCCAGGCGAGGGTGCCCTGTTTCAAAGTCACTCGCCTTCTGCTCAAGCTGATCGCGAAGCGACTCCTTTGGTGTTTCCGGTACTAGCTTGCCTTGAGAAATACTCACCATTTCTGACATCAGATGCCCCAAAAAATCTCTCTCTTCCGGAGCCAATGCCTTGGCTTTTTCTAGCTCTTTATGCAGCTCATCGAGTTGACTCTGAAGTTCTTCACTGGTCATCGTACTACCTCATTTTTATCGAATGTTACTAGGTTAAGTATATGCCTATCATACTCACACCGCTGCATGTCATTTAACGGACACCAATGCGTCGACACAACTAAATTTTGCACCAAACACAGACAAAAACCACCTCACACCGAAACGCCACAGCCACAAATCCCAGCATATCGCACCAAAATAACTCAATATTGGCGCAATATTTGCATATAATTTAACCTCAGGCTAAAAATAGCCCGAAAAACACCAAAAATAAACAATACCTGCTTCATAATGGTGCCAGATGGGATTGGAAAGGCTTATCCCGCACCATTATTGAGCACCAAAAAGGTGCGAGAACATGCTCAAACGCTTTAATCTACAGTTTTCACTCCAGGCTCTATTAGCCGGCCTAATGCTCCCCGCCATGGGACACGCGGACAGTCTGGACGGAGCCAATACGGCTTGGATCATAACCGCGACCGCCTTGGTACTGTTTATGACAATACCCGGCCTCTCACTTTTTTACGGCGGCCTGGTTCGCGTTAAAAATGTTCTTTCTGTCCTCATGCAGTGCTTTGCCATCACCTGTATTGCCTCGCTGATCTGGATGATCTGCGGCTACAGCCTGGCATTCACCGATGGTGGCGCCATGAACAGCTGGATTGGCGGTCTCGACAATTTCATGCTGGGCAACGTGCTGGAGGACACCCTTTCAGGCGACATCCCCGAATCTGTCTTCGCCATGTTCCAGATGACGTTTGCCATAATCACTCCGGCACTGATCATTGGCGCCTTTGCTGAGCGCGTAAAATTTTCGGCAGTACTGATTTTTAGTAGCATCTGGCTCATTCTGGTTTATGTACCCATTACCCACTGGGTTTGGGGCGGCGGCTGGCTACAAGAAATAGGACTTCTGGATTTTGCTGGCGGCACAGTTGTACACGTCACCGCAGGTACCGCAGCACTCGTAGCCGCATTAGTTATCGGTAACCGCAAGGGCTTTCAGCACCAGGCCATGATGCCCCACAACTTGACAATGACCGTCACTGGTGCCGGCATGTTATGGGTCGGCTGGTTTGGCTTTAATGCCGGTTCAGCCCTGGCCGCCAATGGAGACGCCGGCATGGCTATGCTGGTGACACATATATCTGCTGCCACGGGCTCGCTGGCGTGGATGATGATGGAGTGGGTGAAACACGGCAAACCCTCCGTACTGGGTATTGTTACCGGTATGGTAGCGGGCCTCGGCACTATTACCCCAGCCTCCGGCTTTGTCGGCCCGGGCGGTGCACTTATCATCGGTTTTTCTGCCGGGATTATCTGCTACTTTGCGACTCAATTAATAAAACAGCGGTTCAAGATCGACGACTCGCTGGATGTTTTTCCCGTACACGGTATGGGAGGCATCCTGGGTACAATTTTAGCGGGCGTTTTCGCCTCCGCTGACTTAGGTGTTTTCAGCGGACAAGGTTACGCCGAAGGCATGACCATGAGCTCACAGCTACAGGTGCAATTAATTGGGGTGGTCAGTACGCTGGTTTATACTGCCGTCGTCACCTATGTGCTACTGAAACTTGTCGACGCAATGGTTGGCCTGAGAGTGGACACTGAAGATGAGACCTATGGCCTGGATCTTTCTCAACACGATGAACGTGGCTACGACCTTTAATTAATGGCCTAACTTTTTAAACCGACCATAAAAAAACCGCCGAAAGGCGGTTTTTTTATGCTGATAACCCTACACTCTAACGCGCCCGGTTGATCGCCTCACATAGCTCCCGCGCGCCCAGAATGATTCTTGGGGTATGACGGTGAAGCAAATAGGGGTCGACACTATATAAATGCCCCCTCGCTACGGCCCTAAGCTGTGGCCACTGACGCCAGACATCAAATGCTGCATCAACCTCTGTATATTGGCCAATAATAATAACCTCGGGGTCGGCAGCCAATACTGACTCCACGCTCACTCGAGGCACAAGCGGCCCCACATCAGCAAAGACGTTATTTGCTCCACAAAGTTTAAGCACATCAGACACCAGATGGCTCCCACCAAATGTAATAAGGGGTGATTGCCAAATTTGATAGTAGACATCTACAGCGGGAAGCTGACTGTATTTTTGCTGAAGAGATTCAAATGAAGCCAGGAATTTTCGAGCAACGACCTTCGCCTCAGATTCCCGGCCAAGCAGTTGTCCAATTTTCTCTAATGTCGCCGGTATACGATCCAGCTTCCGCGGCTCATTGATATAAACATTTAGGCCGAGCGACACCAACCGGCGAACAATGCCATCCCCATTGCCACTATGCCAGACCAGCACCAGGTCCGGGTTGTATGATAGCAATGCTTCATAATTAATTTTGTTGTTAGACCCTATAACCGGTAACGCTGCCGCCTCTTTGGGAAAGTCACTCCACGCCACGGTGGCCGCCATCTGATCGCCACCACCTACCGCATAAACAACTTCTGTCAGGTGAGGCGCCAAACTAACAATGCGCTGTGCAGGCTTCGACAACACGACCTCTCGCCCCATATCGTCTTTTACAATAATGCCTGCCGATGCTCTCACAGAGATCAGGACCAGCAATATGGAGAGAAATCTCCGGCTATTCATATCAAACGATAACCAAGGGCGAACCCGTTTTGGGGTGAACGCCAATGGAAGCATCCACGCTGAACACTTCTTTGATCATGGTGGTTGTTAATACAAACTCAGGCGAACCTTGGGCAGCAATTTTCCCACAATGAAGCATCACCAACTGGTCGGCACAACCCGCCGCCAGGTTAAGATCATGAAGAACCATGAGCACACCAACGCCCTGACGAGCAAAGCTCTTAACAATTTCCAGAGTGAGCTGCTGGTGCGCCAAATCAAAAGCCGAGGTCGGCTCATCCAAAACCAGGAAACGATCGCCACTTCCATCTGGCTCCCAGATTTGGGCCAGGGCACGAGCCAACTGCACTCGCTGTTTTTCTCCCCCAGACATTTGAGTGTAAAAACGTTTCTCCAGATAGCTGCCACCGACGACAGAAAGTGCCGCATCTACTATTTCGGTATCTTTCACCAAACCGGTGGCATGGGGAATACGCCCCATCATCACGACCTCCCTGGCCGTGAATGGAAAATTCAATGGCGATCCCTGAGGCAACACTGACAGTATTTTAGCCCGCCGCTTCGGTTGCCACTGATCGAGGGTGATGCCATTAAAAATGACCTCGCCAGTAGAAGGGGGCGTCTCACCCGTCAATAACCGCAAGAGGCTGGTTTTCCCTGCACCATTGGGACCAAGAATAGCCGTCACTTCGCCCGGCTCAACTTGCAAGTTTATACCCTGCAATAGGTCAAACCCGGAAAGAGATAATGATAACTGACGGGCTTCAAACATCAGCTAAACTACCAATTTTTGACGCTGCTGAAGCAACAAAGCTACAAAAAATGGCGCCCCTAGCAAGGCAGTGATAACACCCGTTGGCAGCTCGGCAGGGGACATCAGCGTACGCGCAGCAGTATCCGCCAGCAATAGCAGTACCGCACCAAGAATGGCAGAGCCTGGTATCAAATAGCGGTGATCCGGGCCAATAAGCAGCCGCACCAAATGAGGAATGATCAGGCCCACAAAGGCCACAACTCCAGATACTGAAACAGCTACGCCCACGCCTAGGGCTGTGAGCAGTATTAGCCGCCGCTTTAAGCGCTCAACAGCAATACCCAAATGGCGAGCCTCTGACTCTCCCAACAATATCGCATTAAGTGCCTGCCCTTCGCGGGGCAATAGGAAAATCAACGGAACCACCACCACAGCAAGGGTCGTTACCCTCGGCCAATCTGCACCATCCAGATTACCCATTTGCCAAAGACTAATACGACGCAACATTTCATTGTCAGCAAAAAAGCTAAACAAGCTAGTCGCAGCGCCAGCCAGCGCAGTAATGGCTATCCCGGCCAACAACATAGTGGAAACTGAGGTGCCCGTCATGGAGGTTGACAAGCGATAGACGACACTAGTGGCCAGCAGCCCACCAATAAAAGCTCCGATGGCAATGACCGGCAACCCAATACCACTACCAACCAAACCGGCACCACCAAAAAATATCACACAACTAGCCCCGACTGAGGCACCACTAGAAACACCGATCAAGGAAGGGTCTGCCAATGGATTGCGAAACAGCCCCTGCATCACCGCACCACAACTTCCCAAGCAAGCCCCGGCCAGTGCAGCCAGAAGCACACGCGGTAGGCGAATGGTGTGAAGAATACGGGAATCCAGGTCCGTATTGCTGAAACTGAACAACCCCAGCAACTTTGACGGGTGAACATTTACCGCACCACTCATCAACCCCAACAATAAAGCCACGACCAAGGCGCTACTGGCAATAAGAATAAATTTTGAGGGAGAGTGACGGCGCAAAGTGATCGCTCTTAAAAATTATATTGAAGACGGAGTATGTATCAAAAATCCACACCACGACGCGCCATAACGCCGGACTTGTAGGCATGCTTGATGTCTTTAACCTCAGATACAGTATCAGCAAGCTCCTGCAAACGGGAACCACCACCACGACCGGTAACCACAACGCTTTGATTTGCCGGGCGATTGCGCAGAGCATCGAGCACCCTATCCTCATCCAGATACTTAAAACTGAACATATAGGTAAGCTCATCCAACACGACCAAATGGAAACTGTCGTCTTTTAGCATTCGCTCAGCTACAGCCCAGGTTCGTTCTGCGGCCTCGATATCAGCCTCTCGATCCTGAGTATTCCACGTGAAGCCCGTTCCCATCTGGTAAAAGTCCACTTGCGGGCACTTATCCCTCAAGTACATTTCTTCACCAGACAGTTGCTCGCCCTTAATGAATTGAACGACACCTACTTTATAGTCGTAGCCCAACGCGCGCATCACCATACCGAAGGCAGAACTGCTCTTTCCCTTACCGTCGCCGGTTAGCAAAATCATTACACCGCGCTCACTATTCGCGGCCTTAATACCCGCGTCTACATTTTCCTTGAGCTTCTGCATTTTTTTCTGGTGTTTATCTGTCACGCATTGACTCCAGTGTTAGCACGCAATATGAAATATCAAAAATCTGCCGACCACTTTGTCGCCGAAGGTACCCCCTCCGGCAAAGGGTGCACCTCAGGGTGAAGCAGGTTGGCAAGAATTTCCAGACTACAGACTAGCCGTGGCCCAGGGCGGCTAAAATAACTGTTGCCATCAACCATATAAGTTTGGCCATTTAGCGCTGCAGGCAGCGTTGAAAACCCGGGCCGATTCGTCAGCAGGGGGATGTCTTGGGCCGTGCGCTCCAAATCAAACCCACAAAGAGACACTAAAATCACGTCTGGCTGCGCCTCAACCAAGTCTTCCCAAGAACGACTGCAAGAAGGCTTGTCTCGATGACCAAAACAGGGTGTGCCACCCGCCATTTCAATTAATTCTGGGTACCAGTGACCACCATCAAACAGGGGGTCGAGCCACTCCAGGATAGCCACCTTGGGACGCGACTCACGGTCAATTTTTTCTGTTCGCCGAACAACATGCTCAACCCGTTGAAGCAAACTGTCATAATAAGCCTGCGCCTCAACAGGTCGCTCAGCCGCAGCACCCACCACCAAAATAGTGTCGAGCACATCATTCAAACAAGTAGGCTCCAGATTGATGACTCGGGCACTCTTCGGTAATTGACAGGCAACCGTATTGACCTCATCCGCAGACACAGCGCAAACGTCGCAGAGTGACTGGGTAACAATTAAATCGGGAGCTAATGATGAAAGAACCCCCTCCTCCAAACTGTACAAGGCATTATCTGTTTCTAACTG
>DFBC01000105.1:25684-31385 GCA_002367235.1 Cellvibrionales bacterium UBA3090 | reverse complement strand
AAGCAGGTGATTGTTCAAAAAGTTCGGGATGCAGAGCGCGCTTTGGTCGTTGAGCAGTACCGAGATCAGATCGGTGAGCTAGTTAGCGGAACTGTCAAGAAAGTGACGCGGGATAACATTATTGTTGATCTGGGAAATAATGCCGAAGCGATCATGCCTCGGGAAGAGTTGGTCGGTCGTGAAGTATTTCGGATAAACGACAGAGTTCGAGCTATTCTGAAAGAAATTAACCCTGAAAATCGTGGTCCTCAGCTATTCCTTAGTCGTAAGTGCAATGAAATGCTGACCGAATTGTTCCGCATTGAAGTACCAGAAATTGCAGAAGAAGTTATTGAGATACGTGGTGCCGCAAGGGATCAGGGCTCTAGAGCAAAAATTGCGGTAAAAACCAATGACGGCAGAATCGATCCTGTTGGAGCCTGTGTCGGTATGCGTGGTGCACGTGTTCAGGCGGTGTCTAATGAACTGGATAGCGAGCGGATTGATATTGTTCTTTGGGACGATAATCCTGCACAGCTTGTTATTAATGCCATGGCGCCAGCAGAAGTAGAGTCCATCATTGTGGACGAAGACACGCGCTCAATGGATGTGGCTGTGGCAGAAGGTTCACTGGCCATGGCCATTGGTCGCAATGGACAGAATGTACGCTTGGCCTCTGAGCTGACCGGCTGGAAAATTAATGTCATGACCGTCGATGAGGCCGAAGGCAAGCAGCAGGAAGAATCCAGTTCTTTGATCGAGGTGTTTGAGAGCAAACTTGATATTGATGAGGATGTGGCAACTGTTCTGGTTGAAGAAGGCTTTACCTCTATAGAAGAAGTGGCCTATGTACCACTAGAAGAAATGGCAGGTATCGAAGGCTTTGATGAAGATATAGCCGAAGAATTACGTGCTCGTGCAAAAGATGCCCTGCTGACGATGGCGCTGGCCTCAGAAGAGGGTATCTCTGAGCCAGCTGAAGATTTGTTGGCTATGGACGGTATGGATGATGAGCTTGCTCGAGTGCTGGCAGCACGCGGGATTGTCACGATGGAAGACTTGGCAGAACAGGCTGTCGATGACTTGTTAGATATAGATACGATTGATGAAGTGCGCGCTGCTGAACTGATAATGACAGCCCGTGCACCCTGGTTCGCCCAAGAAGGCGACAACAATTAAATACGAAGGCGCAAAACCGAGGAACACTGATGGCTGAAGTCACTGTAAGCGAACTTGCCAAGGTTGTAGGAGCATCTGTCGACCGCCTCCTAAGTCAAATGCAGGAGGCGGGTTTACCGCACAATTCTGTAGATGCGACTGTCAACGATGAAGAAAAACAGACACTGCTGGCCTATTTGAAAAGCCTGCATGGTGAAAAGGCTCGCGAGCCAAAACAAATTACGCTTAAGCGTAAGACGGTCAGTACGCTGAAAACGGGTGCTGGTCGTAAAACTGTCAACGTAGAGGTCCGTAAAAAGCGCACCTATGTTAAGCGCAGTGCAGAAGAAGCAGAGGATCAAGTAGAAATTGATGAGTCCGTGGTCGAGACCCCTCCCGTAGAGGAAGCTCCATCACGTACGGATGATGCTGAATTGCAGCGTCAGGCAGCTATTGAAACGCGTCGAAATGCTGAAGAGGAGGCTCGTCGCCAGGTTGAGGAAGAAGCCAACCGTAAGGCTGAAGAGGCAAATCGTCTGGCCGAAGAGGCGCGTCAACAACTTGAAGCCGAACAACAAAAACCGGTAACACCAGCGCCCGTGGCGCCCGTTGATACAGCTGTCGATACTGGAAAGCATGCGAAAAAGCATGTTAAAGGTGAAAGTGTCGAGGCTGTAGAAATTGAAGATGCACCGAAAAAGCCTAAAAAACGTGGTTCCATTAAAGAGCCGAAGCGCAAGAACGAAGATTTATTGAAGGCCGTCGTTGAAGAGTCAGATGACGATCAAAAACCTCGTCTCAGGACGGGTAAAAATAAGTCGATCAAAGTTGAAAATAAACACAAGTTTAAAAAGCCTACGGACAAAATTATTCACAATGTAGAGGTTCCGGAGGAAATTACCGTTGCCGATCTGGCGCAGAAAATGTCAGTGAAGGCGGCTGCGGTTATTAAGGAATTGATGAAGCTGGGTACGATGGCGTCCATCAACCAGCTCGTTGATCAGGATACAGCTATTTTGGTAATTGAGGAGCTTGGGCATAACCCTGTCCCCGTTTCTGAAGAAGAAGTTGAGCAAAAGCTGATTGATGCACTCCAGGCTACGATGGAAGAGACGTTGGAGCCGCGGGCACCTGTGGTGACTGTCATGGGACACGTCGATCACGGTAAAACCTCGCTGTTGGATTATATTCGTAAAAGCCGCGTGGCCTCTGGTGAGGCGGGTGGTATTACCCAGCATATAGGTGCCTACCACGTGGACACACCGAAAGGCATGGTGACATTCCTGGATACTCCCGGACACGCTGCCTTTACGGCCATGAGAGCTCGCGGTGCACAGAGTACCGATGTGGTGATCCTGGTGGTGGCGGCCGATGACGGTGTTATGCCCCAGACAGAAGAGGCCATTCAGCATGCCAAGGCTGCTGGTGTTCCTATCGTCGTAGCGATTAACAAGATTGATAAGGAAGGGGCCGACCCCGACCGTGTAACCAATGAGTTGTCAGCTAAAGACGTTATTCCGGAAGAGTGGGGTGGTGATACACAATTCGTCAAAGTATCCGCTCATACGGGTGACGGTATAGATGAGCTGCTCGAAGCCATCCTATTGCAATCCGAACTGCTTGAGTTGCAGGCGCCGAAGAATGTGCCTGGTAAAGGTGTGATTGTAGAGTCCCGTCTTGAAAAAGGTCGAGGTGTTGTTGCTACTGCCTTGGTACAAGCGGGTACCTTGCGCAAGGGTGACCTGGTTTTGGCGGGTGAAAGTGTGGGTAGAATCCGCGCAATGAATGATGAAGCTGGAAAGCCTACCGGCGAAGCTGGCCCATCGATTCCCGTAGAAATTCTTGGTTTGGATACACCTCCTGCAGCGGGTGAAGAGTTTCTTGTGGTTGAGGATGAGCGTAAGGCCCGTGGGCTCGCTGAAAGACGTCAACATAAGGCGTATCAAGAGAAAGTGTCTCGTCAGCAGGCCACCAAGCTTGAAAATATGTTTGCCACATTTGAAGGTGCTGAAGAAAAAGGGATGTTACCTGTACTGATCAAGGCTGATGTACGCGGATCCCTAGAAGCAATTCTGTCGACACTGCGCGATATCGGTACTGATGAAGTAGAAGTGAATGTCATTGCTTCTGGTGTAGGCGGTATTAACGAATCAGATATTAACCTGGCAATTGCTGCCGGAGCGGCGGTTATTGGCTTTAATGTTCGTGCTGATGCAACGGCCCGTCGTCTTGCAGAAGATGAAGGTCTAGACCTGCGCTATTACAGCGTTATCTATAATTTACTGGATGACGTGAAGCAGGCTCTGGGCGGTTTGCTTGCACCAGAGAAAAGAGAAGAAATCGTTGGTATTGCCGAAGTGCGAGATGTATTCCGTTCGCCGAAGTTTGGTGCAGTAGCCGGGTGTATGGTTATTGAAGGTACGGTGCATCGCAACAAGCCTATTCGAGTGCTACGCGACAACGTCGTTATCTATGAAGGTGAGTTGGAATCGCTGCGTCGCTTTAAAGACGATGTCAACGAGGTTCGCAACGGCATGGAATGTGGTATCGGTGTAAAAGATTACAATGATATTAAAAGTGGCGACCAGATTGAGGTCTTCGATATCAAGGAAGTGGCGCGGCAGCTGTAAGCTGGCGACGAACTGATATGCCTAGAGAATTTACTCGAAACGATAGAGTTTCAGATGCACTACAGCGTGAATTGGCTGAGCTGATTCGCGATGAAGTGCGAGACCCTCGCCTGAAAATGGTGAACATTACCGCTGTAGAAGTGAATCGCGATCTGGCTAATGCCAAGGTGTTCGTTACCTTCGTTGGTACCGACTCCGAGGAAGAGTCTCGGCAGGCCGCTGATGTATTGAATGGTGCCTCGGGGTTTTTGCGCTCGCTGCTAGCCAAGCGAATGCAAATGCGTACGACTCCGCGGCTACATTTTATATATGATCCCAGTAGCAAGCGTGGTCAGGATCTCTCCGCCCTTATCGATGCCGCGGTGAATACTGATAATACAAAACGTTTGGACTCCGGTGTTGCCCCTGACAGTTCTTCGGATACATCCGAGGAGGCTTGAGGTTGGCTCGTCGTCGTAAAGGCAGGCCAGTTGATGGTATTTTGCTGTTAAATAAACCCTTGGGAATGTCCTCCAATGGTGCGGTTCAAAAGGTTAAATACCTGTTTTTTGCTGCCAAAGCGGGGCATACAGGTAGTCTTGATCCATTAGCTACGGGTGTGTTGCCAATTTGTTTGGGTGAGGCTACCAAGTTCACCCAATTTCTGTTGGATGCTGACAAGCACTACCGGGCTACCTTTCGATTTGGCATTGCCACCGCCAGCGGAGACGCTGATGGTGAGATTGTCAGCGAAAATGGCGCCTCGGCATTGACCGAACTGCAGGTCGAATCGGTGTTGTCAGATTTTCGCGGTGACTTGTCTCAGGTGCCCTCCATGTATTCAGCGTTGAAGCATCAGGGGCAGCCGTTGTATAAGTTGGCACGAGAAGGTATTGAAATTGAGCGTGAAGCTCGCCCGGTGACAATTTATTCCCTGGAGTTATTGGCTTTTCGTCCAGGTGAGTTTGCTGAGGCGGATGTAGAAATTCATTGCAGTAAGGGCACCTATGTAAGGACTCTTGCTGAGGATATAGGCAGCGCGCTTGGTTGCGGTGCTTATGTTTCAAAGCTGCATCGCAATGTGGCCGGCCCATTTGATGAGTCGGACACGATTACCGTGGCAGAACTCGAGGCGCTTCGAGAAGAGCACCTTGCCGAGGAAATGGACCATCTGCTCAAGCCAATGGATGCGGGTATCAAACACCTGATGGCTGTGGATTTGTCAGAAGATACCGCATTTTATTTCCGCCAGGGACAGCCTGTGATGGCGCCCCAGGCCTATCGCGAAAGTGAAGAAGGCGATATAGTGCGCGTCTTTGAAGAAGAAGGCCCTTTTTTGGGGGTCGGTGAAGTAACCGATGATGGACGGGTCGCTCCCAAGCGACTCGTTGTATTTTAGGTTGAGTACTTTTTAGGGACTGGGGTAGGCAGTATTCTCCAACCTGAAAAAGAATAAAGAATTTGCCCCTTGGGCAACAGTGGAATTGGTTCCAGCGAGTCGTTACTAGATAGCTGAGGCCAAGCCAAAACCAGTAGGGTACCTGTAAATATGCACGGGTATCCTGAATCTTAAACCGCATATTGGAGAAATAAACGATGTTAAGTGCAATTGAAAAAGAAGCGATCGTTAAAGATAACGCTCAAGCTGAAGGCGATACTGGTTCACCAGAAGTTCAGGTGGCCCTGTTGACGGCCAATATTAATAAATTGCAAGGTCACTTCGGTGATCATAAGAAGGATCACCACTCACGTCGTGGTTTGATTCGTATGGTAAATCAGCGTCGTAAGTTGCTGGATTACCTGAAAAGTAAAGATGCAGCTCGCTACACACAATTAATTGCGAAGCTTGGTCTGCGTCGTTAATAGAATCATATGCGGCTCCTTCGGGAGCCGCTGTTGATTTAAGGTGAAGCCAGACAAGATATCTGTATGTTATGGCTGATCGAGTTACCTAT
>DFBC01000105.1:7265-25676 GCA_002367235.1 Cellvibrionales bacterium UBA3090 | reverse complement strand
TCAGGATAGGTGGTTATTGGTAACCCGAGCAGCTTATTGCCGGTGTTTTGTCAGGGCTTCAGATGATTGAAAAAATGAAAGGAACTAAATTTATGAACCCTGTAACAAAAACATTTCAGTATGGTAATCATACCGTCACTTTGGAAACTGGGCGTATTGCACGCCAGGCAACGGCTGCAGTGCTGTGTACCATGGATAAGACGTCTGTACTTTGCACCGTCGTTGCCGCGAAAGAAGCTAAAGAGGGGCAAGATTTTTTCCCTCTTGGTGTTCACTACATTGAGAAGGCTTATGCTGCCGGTAAAATCCCTGGTGGATTTTTTAAGCGTGAAGGTCGTCCCAATGAAAAGGAGACGTTGACCTCCCGTCTGATCGATCGGCCAATTCGCCCATTGTTCCCCAATGGTTTTAAGAATGAGGTGCAGGTTGTCTGTACTGTGATGTCGGCTGAAAAGAATATCGACCCAGATATTGTCGCCATGATTGGTGTGTCTGCTGCGCTGTCTATCTCTGGTGTGCCGTTCAATGGCCCCGTGGGTGGTGCTCGCGTTGGCTATAACACTGATAAAGGCTACATGCTAAATCCAACCTATTCCGAGTTAACCGAGTCCGACTTGGACATGGTTGTAGCTGGAACCAAAGATGCGGTATTGATGGTTGAGTCTGAAGCCAGTGAATTGCCGGAAGATATTATGTTGGGTGCGGTGCTTTTTGCCCACCAAGAAATGCAAGCGGTTGTTCAAGTTATTGCTGAACTGGCAAGTGAAGTAGGTAAGCCTCGCTGGGATTGGCAGGCAGCGCCTGAAAATCAAGTGCTGGCTGAAGCGTTGAAGGCCAAAGTTGGTGAAGGCCTTGATAATGCCTATCGTACGATCGACAAGCAGCAACGTGTGGCTCAACTTGAGACTTTGCGTAATGAAGCGTTGAGTCTGGCCGATGACGCGGCTGGTATCAGTGAAGAAGATGTTCGCGATGGTTTCAAAAAGCTTGAAAAGAAAATTGTTCGCGGTCGTATTACCCGTGGCGAGCCTCGTATTGATGGCCGTGACAGCACAACGGTTCGCGCTATCGACGTTGAAGTTGGCGTGTTGGCCAAAGCTCACGGTACTGCGTTGTTTACCCGTGGTGAAACACAGGCATTGGTTGCTGCCACCTTGGGTTCGATGCGCGATGCACAGCTGATCGACGCCTTGGAAGGCAAGCGTGAAGATCCCTTTATGCTGCATTACAACTTCCCTCCTTATTCGGTCGGTGAGTGTGGTCGTATGGGCTTTACAGGTCGCCGTGAAGTGGGTCATGGTCGTTTGGCTCGTCGTGGTATTGCCGCGGTATTACCTTCCCCTGAGGAGTTCCCTTATGCCATGCGCGTGGTCTCCGAAATTACTGAATCCAATGGTTCCAGCTCAATGGCTTCCGTGTGTGGTTCAAGCTTGGCGTTGATGGATGCTGGTGTGCCACTGAAGGCACCTGTTGCTGGTATCGCCATGGGGTTGGTTAAAGAAGATGACGGTTTTGCTGTCTTAACAGATATTCTGGGTGATGAAGATCACTTGGGCGATATGGATTTCAAAGTGGCTGGTACGGCGAAAGGCGTGACTGCTTTGCAAATGGATATCAAGATCGAAGGCATCACTGAAGAAATTATGGAGATTGCACTAGAGCAAGCGCTGCATGCTCGTCTTCATATTCTTGGAGAGATGAATAAGGTTATCTCTAGCGGGCGTGATGAGGTCTCTGATACAGCTCCTCGCTACCATACAATGAAAATTGATCCAGACAAGATCCGTGACGTCATTGGTAAAGGTGGTGCGACGATTCGTTCCCTGACCGAAGAGACAGGTGCAACCATCGATATTAGCGATGATGGCAGCATCCGTATTTACAGTGATGATGCCGATGGCCTCAAAGATGCGATCTTCCGCATTGAAGAGATTACTGCGGAAGCTGAGATTGGCCGTATTTATGACGGTACCGTGGCTCGTATCGTCGACTTTGGTGCATTTGTAACTATCATGCCGGGTACTGATGGTTTGCTGCACATTTCTCAAATCGCTCAAGAGCGTGTCGAGAAAGTGACAGACTACCTGAAGGAAGGTCAGCAAATTAGAGTTAAAGTGCTCGATGTCGACGCACGTGGTCGTATCAAGCTCTCCTTGAAAGAAGCGATAGCTGAAGAAAGTGGTGCAGAGGCTGTTGCCGAGCAGCAGCCAGAAGTGGAATCTGCTCCAGTTGCTGATGCACCTGAAAGCACTGAAAAATGAAATAACTAGTTTTTAGTGTTCGAAAAAGCGGGGCTGACCAGCAAGGTTTAGCCCCGTTTTTTTATGTGCTTCTGTTTTAGCCATAAGGTATGCAGTATTGAGTCTTGAATGGCTTCAATATCTTTCACCCGGCATCGTTCTTAAAAAAATAATTCTTCATCTATATGATCGAGGGAAACCAAAACACTTGGTTATAAATGGTCAAGCTTACGGTTACAATCCCCCTCTATGACCGATGACCGCGCCTTAAAAAATCCCCAGTTTGAATCCCGGATATTTGTGTTGCGCCTATTATTTGGGTTGCTCGTGGTGGTGTTGATGGTGGGGGTGTTGTTATGGCGCTATTTCCATCTGCAAGTGGTTCGCTATGAAGGCCTGGTGACGCTCTCTGATCGCAATAGAGTGTTAGTTGAGCCAGTAGCGCCAACCCGTGGATTGATTTACGACCGAAATGGCGTATTACTGGCAGATAACCGCCCCAGTTTTAACCTCTCTATTGTCGCTGAGCGTGCGGAAGATCTCGATAGCCTGATTGAAGAAATAGATAGTTTGATCGGCGTGTCTGATACGGAAAAAACGCGGTTTTATAAACAGTTAAAACGGCGGCGGCGTCCCTACGAACCGGTTCCCTTGCGCCTGGATTTGAATGAGCGGGAACAGGGTGTTTTGGCGGTCAATGAATACCATTTGCCCGGTGTGGAAGTGACGGTTCAGCTACTGCGTAGCTACCCTTTTGGCAGAGAGCTGGCTCATGTGCTGGGTTATGTTGGACGTATTAACGATCGCGAAATTCAGACGCTGGACCCGGTTCGTTACAGTGGTACGTTGGTGCTGGGAAAAACCGGCCTGGAGAGATACTACGAAGATGAGCTGCTTGGCCAGGTAGGCTATCAGACCGTAGAAACAAATGCCCGTGGCCGGGTCATGAGACACTTGGAGCGAACGGATCCTATCGCCGGTAAGGATCTTCATCTGTACCTGGACAGCCGTCTTCAACATGTGGCTTATGAATCTCTCGGGGAGGAGCGCGGCGCTGTCGTTGCAATTGAAATTGCTACGGGTGGTGTGCTGGCTATGGCGAGTGCGCCCACGTTTGATGCTAATGAATTTGTCACTGGTATCAGTTTTGATAATTACGATGCGCTGCTAAATTCCCCTGACCGGCCTCTGTTTGACCGTGTGCTTCAGGGGCAATATCCGCCGGGTTCTACGGTTAAGCCTCTTTATGGTCTGGCGGCGCTGGAAAGTGGCATCGCCAATAAAGATTACAAGATTTACGATCCCGGCTTTTATCAACTAAAAAACGAAGAGCGAAAATACCGGGATTGGAAGAAGGGTGGGCACGGCAGCAAGATTTATCTTCGAGATGCCATTATCCAGTCTTGCGACACTTTCTTTTACGATGTCGGGGTGCGAATGACTATCGACACCCTGTCGCTTTATGGTTCACGTTTCGGGCTCGGTCAGAAAACGGGCATAGATATGCCAATAGAGCGTGCGGGGATTATGCCGTCGAGGGCCTGGAAGCGAGGGGCTCGAGGGTTGGCTTGGTACCCCGGGGATACCGTCAATACCAGCATTGGGCAGGGTTTTACATTGGCAACCCCCATGCAGCTGGCGGTGGCTACATCTCGGATTGCCAGTCGGGGCGAAATGCGTTCTCCAAAGTTGGTTCGAACAGAGCACGCATTACTTCCACCTGCAGGTCGGATCCAGGCTTCCGATGACAACTGGAATTATATTCACCAAGCCATGCAGGATGTGGTTCACACTCGTAGAGGTACAGCTCAGATAATCAATCGTGGACTTAACTACCATATAGCGGGTAAAACAGGTACTGCGCAGGTCATCGGGATTAAGCAGGACGAAGAGTACGATGCCGAAACTGTCGCAAAACGCAATCGGGATCATGCACTGTTTATTGCCTTTGCTCCCGTGGAAAACCCAAGAATAGCGGTATCGATTATTGTGGAAAATGGAGAGCATGGGAGCTCCACGGCGGCACCTGTGGCTAGAAAGCTGATTGATGCCTTTATGGAGTACTACCCCGACTCAGAATTCATAGGTGGCGAAAATGACCCAAGGTGATTTTGTTCGGCACATGGGTTCGGCTGGCTCGGGTTTCTATGGCACGTCTCGTCAGTGGCATAGGGTTTATTTGGACCTCCCTCTGTTGCTCTTATTAATGTTGTTGGCGGGTGCCGGTTTGTTCGTACTCTACAGTGCGAGTGGCCAGAGTGTGCACTACGTTAATCGCCAGCTTGTTTATTATGCCGTGGGCTTGTTTGTGATGTTGACGGTGGCCCAAATTCCTCCTCGATTTCTAGAGCGGTGGGCCGTCTTGCCATATTTGGGTGGCGTGATTTTGCTTATAGGCGTGTTATTTTTTGGTGTCGGTGCCAAGGGGGCGCAGCGCTGGCTGGAGGTTGGCGGTTTTCGTTTTCAGCCATCCGAAATTCTTAAGTTCGCCGTACCCTTGATGCTGGCCCGATACTTGGGGCAGCGGGTACTGCCTCCCAGCTTTAAACATGTATTTTTTGCCCTGATTTTTATCATTATTCCTCCCATTCTTGTGATATTGCAGCCAGATCTGGGGACCGCCATCCTTATCGGTATTTCAGGGTTTTTTGTGCTTTTTCTGGCGGGGTTGCCTAAGCGTTATCTGGGGTTTGCCGGACTGGCGGCGATGGTTGTGTTGCCACTTATGTGGTTCTACATATTGCATGACTATCAGAAGCAGAGAATTCTAACCATGTTCAATCCCGAAGCCGATAAACTTGGATCTGGCTGGAATATCATTCAATCCACCATTGCTATCGGTTCTGGAGGCATGCAGGGCAAAGGTTGGATGTTAGGTACCCAGTCGCAGTTGGACTTTTTGCCGGAAAGTCATACCGACTTTATCATCGCAGTGTTGGCCGAAGAGTTTGGCTTGGTTGGCGTTTTGCTTTTGGTCGGCTTGTACCTGCTCATTATTGCCCGCTGTGTCATGATCTGTCTTGGTGCGCAGAGCATGTTTGGACGGTTGTTGGCGGGGAGTATTACGCTGACATTTTTTGTCTATATTTTCGTGAATATGGGCATGGTGTCCGGTATTCTACCTGTGGTTGGCGTTCCTCTGCCTCTGGTGAGTTATGGGGGCACCTCCATTGTGACCTTGATGTTGGGTTTTGGTATGCTGATGTCTATTAGCACCGAGAAACAGCGTGCTGCATAGGGTAAGTAAGATGGGCTATGGTTTTCAAAATAGGTATTACATGAAACTGATATTATCGATTATTGCCGGTTTGGTCTTGCCCTTGTCGCTCAATGCCGATTATCTACAGCACCCCGATGCCAAAGTGTTTGCCGATCGAATGGTTTCGGAGCATGGGTTCGAGCGCGCGGAGGTTGAGGCTTTGCTTATGGCCGCAACAAAGAAGCAGGCGATCATTGACGCGATGACTCGCCCGGCTGAAAAGGTTAAGCCTTGGAAAGACTACCGAAAAATCTTTATTCAGGAAAAGCGAATAGATCAAGGCGTTAAGTTCTGGCTTGAAAATCGCGACGCACTAAAGCGCGCATCTGACGAATATGGTGTGGCTCCAGAAGTGATCGTGGCGATCATTGGTGTAGAAACATTTTATGGGCGGATTAAGGGCAGTTATCGGGTCATTGATGCCTTGTCGACCTTATCATTTGATTACCCCAAACGCAGTGCGTTTTTTACCAAGCAGCTAGAGCATTTCTTATTGCTGGCCAGAGAACAAGGGCAGCCCCCTTTAAGTTTGACTGGTTCCTACGCCGGTGCAATGGGTTATGGGCAGTTCATTCCGAGCAGCTATCGTAGTTTTGCCGTTGATTTTGATGGCGATGGTTTTGCTGATATCTGGAACAATACAACAGATGCGATTGGCAGTGTTGCAAACTATTTCTCCAAGCATGGTTGGAAGATGGGTGAGGAAGTGGTCAGTCGAGCCCATGCCAAAAAAGGTTACGATGCCACGTGGTTAAATGAGCTTAAACTTGAAAAGACACTCGATGAGCTGGCAGTTATGGGCTTCTCCCCGGTCAAACCACTGCCCGGAAATTTAAAGGCGCTCCCAATGCTCCTGCAAGGTCAGCGCGGTGAAGAGTTTTGGTTGGGGTTGCATAACTTTTATGTGATTACCCGTTACAACCATAGTCGCCTCTATGCCATGGCCGTTCACGATTTAAGCCAACTTATTCTCGCTCGCGTGAGTGGCGGTCTGGCTGCTCGTGATCTTGAGGGGAATAAAGCCGACCTTTCTAGCGTTAAAGGTAGCAAGGCAGGTGCTTAAAACTCGTGTTGCGTTTTATGGGGCATTTTTAGCATCAATGCTAATGCTTCATGGTTGTGGAAGTAACAGTAATAGTGGTGGAGGGTACGGCTATGGTGATGGTCCTCCACCCAAGGATATTGATGTTCGAAACCTCCCCGATGCCGTACCAAAAGTAGAACCTATTACCAAGGCTGGCAACAAAAGCCCCTATACGGTATTGGGTAACACCTATCAATTATTACCGACCAGTCGAGGTTACTCTGAACGAGGCGTAGCTTCTTGGTATGGTAATAAGTTTCATGGTCGCAAAACGTCCAATGGTGAAACCTATAGCATGTATAGCATGACGGCGGCTCACAAAACCCTACCGATTCCCAGCTATGTGCGCGTGACCAACCTGGAAAATGGTCGCAGTGTGATTGTTCGGGTGAATGATCGGGGGCCTTTCCACGGTGGTCGAATAATCGATCTGTCGTATGCCGCAGCGAAAAAGTTGGATTATTCTGCAAAGGGTACTGCTACCGTTGAGGTGGTTGCAATTGATCCCCGTGATTATCAAAAAAATTCTGTGGAACAACCGCGCATCAATGAGACACCGGTGGTTGCTGCTATTCAGTCTCCGGTGACGGATGTTGGTGTCGATAAGCCGCTAGGCAATACTTACCTTCAGGTCGGTGCATTTAGTAGCCAGAGTGCCGCGACTAATCTCTCCGAGCGGCTCCAGTCGATATCAGAATACCCTGTGGTGGTACGCCAATTACAAGAGCCTGCGCCTCTCTTTAAGGTGTTGGTCGGGCCGGTGAAAGACCAGCTGAAGTTGTTTGATCTCCGTAATATGCTTAAGCAGGCGGAGAACCTCAGCCCGTTTGTTGTCTATGAGTAACTTTACCTGAAAGGGAGTGGGGCTCGTGCTAGAATTTACCGCGTTTAATTAGGTGAAGCGTTATATAGGTTGTCAGTTCTTCAAGGACTGTATGTAGTTGACGCTGCTTTTACCCCGTCATTAATCCATGAGAAAAATCGGTTTATTATGCTGAAAAAAATCCTTTCCGCTGGTGCATTATTGATCTTGTTGGCTGGAGCTACGGCTAGCCAAGCCAAAGTCCTTATCCCTGCGCCGCCTGAGCTGGCGGCCAGTGCTTGGATACTGGTGGATGCTAACACTGGGAAAATCCTGGTAGAGCACAATGCAGACGAACAGTTGCCGCCAGCCAGTCTTACTAAAATGATGACCAGCTACATCGTTGCCGGCGAACTTCACAGTGGCAAAATCAGCGAGCAGGACCAAGTGCCGATTAGTGTTGCTGCATGGAAAATGGGTGGCTCCAAAATGTTTGTTCGCGAGGGCACCAAAGTGCCTTTAATCGATTTGCTGCGCGGAGTGATTATCCAGTCTGGCAATGACGCTTCTGTTGCTCTGGCCGAGTATCTGGCGGGCAGTGAAGGTGCGTTTGCCGACGTGATGAACCAGCAGGCGACGCTGTTGGGTATGTCTGGAACCACTTATCATAATGCAACAGGCTGGCCCGCAGAGGGTCACCAGACCACGGCCCGAGATCTATCGTTACTAGCGCGTGCATTGATCCAGGATTATCCCGAGCACTACGATATCTACGCTGAAAAATATTTTAAATACAATGGAATCAACCAGCCTAACCGCAACCGTTTACTGTGGCGTGACAGCTCGGTTGATGGCCTTAAAACGGGCCACACTGAAGAAGCGGGTTATTGTTTGGTTTCGTCAGCCGTACGTAAAGGAATGCGGCTGATTTCAGTGGTGATGGGTACTAGCAGCGATGAAGCGCGTGCACGCGAATCACAAAAGCTACTGTCCTTTGGGTTCCGTTACTTTGAAACGGGCAAGGTATATTCTGCCGGAGACACTATCCAGGAAAATGCCCGGGTTTGGTACGGTGTTGAAAATAGCGTCAACCTCGTGGTTCCTGAGGATGTTTATGTGACTATTCCTCGTGGTGCTAAGGATGAATTGGATGCCAAGATTCTGGTGGATGAAGTCATTGAGGCGCCCCTAGCCGAGAACCAGGAGTTGGGCCGCTTGTCTGTAAGTTATGAGGGTGAACCACTGTTAGATTTGCCCTTGGTGGCGGATCATCCCATTGAGGAGGCGGGACTGTTTGCTCGATTGTGGGATGCCATAGCGCTATTTATTTTTGGGTTGTTTAATTGATGACTGATCAGGAAGCACCAAAGATAGAATTCCCCTGTGACTATCCTATTAAGGTGTTAGGGGAGGCGGGATCGGAACTGCATACCTTGGTGATCGAGGTAATGGAGCGCCATGCTCCCGGGTTTGATCAAACAAAAGTAACGGTAAGGGATAGTCGAAAAGGTAACTTTCAAGCCATCACGGTCACTATTACGGCCACCGGGGAGCGTCAGCTAGGTAACATCTTTACTGATCTGAAAGTCAGTCCTCGGGTAAAAATGGTTCTTTAGTCGCCGATATGGGACAGCACCCCGAATCCCCCTTAATTCTGCGCTATTTAGGTTGCCGGCCCTATCAGGAAACCTTTGAAGCAATGAAAGCCTTTACCGATCAGCGTGACAAGCACACCCCGGATGAGATCTGGCTGTTAGAGCACGAGCCGGTATTTACCCAGGGGCAAGCGGGAAAGGAAGAATATATTCTGATGCCGGGTGACATTCCCGTCATTAACAGTGACCGTGGTGGGCATGTTACCTACCATGGCCCCGGGCAGATTACCGGTTATCTGCTGATTGACCTGCGTAGACGAGGACTTGGTGTCCGTGATCTGGTTACCCTTATTGAAGAGGCTTTGGTGGCAACCCTTGCGCACTGGGGTATTTATGCCTCCCCGCGTGCCGATGCGCCGGGTGTCTATATTGATCGGGGTGCCAGCAAGGGTTTTAAAATTGGCTCGTTAGGGCTACGAGTGCGCCGTGGGTGTAGTTATCACGGTCTTAATTTTAATGTGAATATGGATCTTGAGCCCTGGTCGAGAATAAACCCTTGTGGACTAGGCGTGGAAATGACCCAGATGGCTGACCTGCTGGATTCCCCAGCCCCTTTGCAGGATGTGTCTGAATACTTGGCAGATATCTTGACTAAAAAGCTGGGGTATAATGGTCATCGTGTAGAGGATGGCCTGCCTTTACTGAGTTCTCACTGATATAGCTCAAAGAGTGTTAGCGATAGCTCCTGACAACTGAATAAATCTTCGTTTGAGAAATCTTGATATGACAGAATCCAATGTAGTTCCTCCCAAACGCACCCGGCGTATAAAGCAGGGTGAAAAGCTGCGCAGTGCAGATAAGGTCGAGCGGATTCCGGTCAAGGTCATTCCTACCGATGAAATTCAGCGTAAACCGGATTGGATGCGAATTCGTATTTCATCGTCGCCGAAAGTTCAGGAAATCAAAAATATTCTGCGGAAGAACAAGTTGGCCACCGTCTGCGAAGAAGCCGCTTGCCCCAACTTGAGTGAATGTTTTAGCCACGGCACAGCCACTTTCATGATTATGGGTGAAATTTGTACCCGCCGCTGTCCCTTCTGTGATGTGGGGCATGGCAAGCCAAATCCACTGGATCAGGGTGAGCCCAACAGTCTGGCTCAGGCTATTCATGAGATGCAGTTGCGCTATGTGGTCATTACCTCTGTGGATCGCGATGACCTTCGCGATGGCGGTGCACAGCATTTTGCCGATTGTATTCGCGAGGCCAAGACGTTAAGTCCCAATCTGAAAGTTGAGGTGTTAGTTCCTGATTTCCGTGGGCGGATGGAACCGGCGCTAGAGATTCTCAGCGAGACGCCGCCCGATGTGTTTAATCACAATATGGAAACTATTCCTCGGTTGTATCGCGAGGCCCGTCCCGGAGCCAACTACCAATGGTCGCTAAAGTTATTGCAGGAATATAAGCGTCTTAACCCAAGCGTGCCAACCAAGTCTGGCCTGATGGTTGGTCTTGGTGAAACGAAAGATGAATTACTCCGCACGCTGGATGACCTTCGTGAACACGATGTGGATATGATTACGGTGGGGCAATACCTTCAGCCGTCCAAAAACCATCTGCCGGTGGATCGCTTTGTTCACCCGGATGAATTTGCCGAATATGCCGAGTACGGACACAGTATTGGTTTTACTCAGGTCGCTTCTGGGCCGTTGGTTCGCTCGTCCTACCATGCAGATAAACAGGCGATGGGCGAGGAGGTGAAATAGCTGATGAGTGCCTCAAACAATATGATCGGCGTGTTAAATAGCATGGCCGGTAGCCGCGTGAACTAATGTCGTATCCAAAGCTCCTCGATATTCATAATGCAACGGTGTATCGCGATACAAAAAAGATATTTGACGGCTTCTCTCTGTCGGTAGAGCAAGGTCAAAGTACTGCCATTATTGGTCCTAACGGGGCGGGTAAGAGCACGCTGCTTAAGCTGTTGTCCCGAGAACTTTATCCTGTCGTTAACGATGATTCCCACGTGAAAATTTTAGGGATGGAGCGCCCTGTACTCTGGGAGCTTCGGGAGAAGATTGGCTTGGTCTCTGCAGATCTACAGCAGGGCTTTGTACCGGAGGTGAGTGGGCTTGGTGTGGTGGTCTCCGGGCTGCATAACTCTATCGGGTTGTTTCATTATCAAGATGTAACCGAGTCGCAGGTGGATCGTGGTCGGCAGGTATTGGCAGATCTGGGTATTGAGAATCTGGCTAATCGTCCCTTCCGTCAGATGTCCACGGGCCAACAGCGTCGCTGTCTATTGGGTCGAGCGCTCATTCATAATCCAGATCATTTGATTCTCGATGAGCCGACCAGCGGCCTCGACTTGAATGCGACCTACCATTACCTGAATACCATCCGTCAACTTCTGCAGCAGGAAAAAACTATTTTACTGGCGACCCATCATATCCATGAAATTCCACCCGAAATTAAGCGTGTGGTGTTTATTCAAAGTGGCGAGGTTGTGGCAGATGGGAACAAAGAAGAGATGCTTACGGATCGCTGGATGTCGCAGTTATTTGAGCTGCCCTTATCGGTGACAGAGTCCAACGGGTTTTACCAGGTCTTGCCAGCGTAGAGATGGCACCGCATAATTCGCAACTTTTCCCTGATCGGGATTTAACTAAACGGTCAGGGTTTAACCAGAACAAGCAGGATTTTATCAGTCATGAAAATTAAAAATAATGCCGTGGTCGTTTTTCACTACAAAATGACCGACGAACATGGCGAGGTTATTGAAAGCTCGATAGGTCAAGAACCCACCGCATATTTGCATGGCCATAAAAATATGATTGAGACGTTAGAGCACTCGATGGCCAATAAAGAGGTGGGCGATAAGTTCAGCGTGACATTGCAGCCCGATATGGCTTACGGAAGGCTCCGCACGAACAGTCAGCTCCGCGTCTCCATGAAAAACATTCAACACGAAGGCAAGCTAGAGCCGGGCATGATGGTTCCCCTAAAAACCGTTGAAGGACTTCGTCCCGTTACCGTGGTTAAAGTCGGCAAGTTCAATGTGGATATCGATTACAACCACCCATTGGCTGGTAAAACCTTAACCTTTGATGTGGAAATTATGGATGTTCGTGAAGCGACTACCGATGAGTTGGCTCAAGGACGACCAGATGCTGTCGTTGGATTGAAGCACTAAGGGCGATTAGTAGAACTGAAGCATGATGCCTAGTGTGAGTGTGTCTACCTCTATTCCTGAGTAACCGCTTGCATTGGCATCACCACTGACATAATTCAGGTTCACACTGGCTTTATTACCTGAGATCACGTAGTTCATCCCCCACTCTGTGGTGTCGCTACTGCTCGCATCGCTAGGGTTGTTCTCCATGTAGCGAATGTAGGGTTGAATCTTTCCTGGCCCCACCGCCTTGGGAAACAAATAGCCTGTGGTCGCGTAAAGAGAATCTCCGTCAAAGAGGCAGAAGCAATCATCTGTGCTCGGTGTGGGTGGTGATGCAAGGGTGAAATCTGCGTCGATTTCTTTGTACCCCGCCTCAAAGGTGAATACGCCGCCGTTAGATAAAACTCTTTCAGAAAAAACATCAAAAGCATAAGCAAAGAAATCACCGGATTCGGCTTTACTGCCCGTGCCGTCAGATTGAGATTGTAGTGTGATGGCGGTGGTTAAAATATTGCCTTGAGTACCATAATAGGTTGCGCTGGTGTAGTAACCGGGATTGGACTCTACATTTAGGAAGCTGTAAGCCAGCCGTCCTGCAAAGAGCAAATGGTCTGAATCGTTACCAAAATCATCCTCCAGACCTTCAAAGGCGCCCAACAAGTATTGAACTTTACCCTTAGTTCCCCATAACACCGCACCCTCGCTGCGCCCTAGTTGGCCGGCGGGACCGTCGTAATCGGCAGAGAATAGCGGTTGTCGGTATTGATTCCAGCTCATTCCCGTATAGGGGCCATTCAAGCCGGGGCGGTCGGATGGTACCAGTGTTCTTCCCACCCAAAGATTAACCGTTGGGTCAAATTCAAAACGAAGTAGGGCATCGATGGTCATCATCGAATCGCCTTCATATTTTTCCGTATTGATATTAAATTTGAAGTATTCGTGAAGTTGGCCAGAGATGTATAGGCGCATGCTGTTAATGGAAAATTCAGAGCTGTCATCTGTCGCGCTATTACGCGAGGCATACTGTAAGCGAAGCCCACCGCCGACGGTCAACCACCGTGTGTCATCGAGCTCTGCGAGCTTTAGGCTAGTCAGAGGAGGGTCAGCCCAGGCAGGCGTAACGGCCATAGCCACATATAATGTCACAGCACTAATCAGACGTATGGCTAGTGTTTTGGCTGGCAGAGATCGTCTTTGAATAAGGGGTATAGACAGGGTGGTCACCTTTTTATTAGTTTGTTAGTGGTGCTCAATTCTGGTGCGAATTAGTATATAGCCTGGGTTT
Source organism: Cellvibrionales bacterium UBA3090 (assembly GCA_002367235.1). Taxonomy (GTDB): domain Bacteria; phylum Pseudomonadota; class Gammaproteobacteria; order Pseudomonadales; family Porticoccaceae; genus Porticoccus. Next base: position 12,238 of record DFBC01000105.1, on the reverse strand, counting down.
CACAGATGAAAGGAGGGTTTGCTGGTGTATCCCAGGCTAAAAATGAGCCTGAACATTTTATTGGCGATTAGCTTTGCAACGGATTAATTGGACGGTAAACCCGCATAATGAATTCAACCTCGGTACTCAGCCTATCTAGCTCATCCAGTTTAGCTTTGGCCGCCCGATCACCCTTCCAGTAAAAAGGTGTCATAGCTAATAGCTGTTTGACGGACTCCTTGTCTCCAATTTCCAGTTGATAACTGACCTGCTGTTCATCTAGTAGGACGAAGTTCTCTTGTCGATCGGGCAGATCGTGTTCCTGAGCTTTGGTGTAAATCAATTCCTTGAGTGCAAACAAGTGACGTGGTCCCGGTGAGACCACGAGCAAAATACCACTCGGGTTGAGTACGCGGGTCACTTCCAGAGGGTCTCCGGGGGAAAATACTCGAAACAGTGCATCTACCGAGGACGTTAGTACCGGTAGATTAAAACTACTGGCAACGGCAAAGCCACCCTCGCGAAGTTGACGACTGGCCAGCTTGACGGCATCGCGGGAGATATCAATGCCAAACAGATGAAGATCGCTACGCTGTTGATGCAGTTGTTGCAGGTAATAGCCTTCTCCGCAGCCGCTATCCAGTACAGATGCGTTGTTATCCAGGTACTGGCTTAGCAGGTTAGTTAGTTTTTCCGCCAGAGGTTGGTAGTGGCCCGCCGATAGAAAGGCCCTGCGACTAGTTATCATAGCCTTGGTATCGCCAGGGTTAGACGAGCTTTTCTGGTGGGCTAGCAGTAGGTTTGTGTAGCCCTCTTTCGCAATATCAAAGCGGTGGTTGTTTTTGCAGCACCAGCCGTTTTCAGATGATGTTTCTTTCGCCTGTTGCCCGAATAGTTTCAGGGGGGCCTGGCAAACCGGACAGGCCCAGATTGATACGTGTTGATGATTGGAGGTCATAGGGGCCGCTATCCTGAGTGGGGCTGCTCATGAGGGTGGGCTCAGGGCAGCAGTAAAATATCAGCGCTGTAAACCACCGTAGTACAGCACAAAACGCGAAATTGTACCTTATCGGTAGATGGCGGATAACTTTGGGTAGTTTATCCTTACTGAACTGCCTAGAATATGCCCCCATTTTTAAGCATCTCGGAGAGTTTCATTTGTCAGCACCAGAATTTATTCCCGGTCAGCGTTGGATTAGTAACACCGAATCAGAGCTTGGTCTGGGGATAGTGGTGGAGTGCGCCAACCGACGAGTAACGCTGAGCTTTCCCGCTGCCAGTGAGCAGCGCACCTATGCAACGGAGAGCGCACCACTGAGCCGGGTTGAGTATCCGGTAGGTGAACTTATTACCAGTGCCGATGGTAAGCAGCTGAGGGTAACAGAACTCCGTAACCAGGCGGGCCGTATCCTCTACGTTGGAAAAGACAACAATAATGAAACCGTTGAATTGGATGAGCTCGATCTGGACAGCTTTGTTCGGTTCAGCAAACCGCAAGATCGTATGTTTGCTGGGCAGATAGAAAAAAGTAGTAGTTTTGAGCTTAGAGTTGACACGCTGGAGTATCGTCACCGTCAGCAGCAATCCGATGCGTTTGGGTTACTGGGTGGCAGGGTTCAACTGTTACCTCACCAGCTATATATCGCCAATCAGGTCGGGCAGCGTCATGCTCCGCGAGTTCTGCTGGCCGACGAAGTGGGGTTGGGTAAAACCATTGAGGCCGGCCTCATTTTGCATCAGCAATTGATTTGTGGTCGCACCAGTCGGGCCTTGATTGTGGTGCCCGATAGTCTGGTTCACCAATGGCTGGTAGAAATGCTGCGCCGGTTTAATCTGCGTTTCACTATTTTGGATGAAGCCCGCTGCCTGGCACTGGAAGATCGCTCGGCAGAAGACGATTTCTTTGAGCTGGATGAGGAAATTGAAAGTGCGGTAGACGATGGTCTGGAAAATCCCTTTGAAACAGCGCAACTGGTTCTGTGTAGTCTTTCATTTCTGACAGAGCACCCTCAGCGTCATGCGCAGGCACTTGAAGCACCGTGGGATATGATGATAGTCGATGAGGCGCATCATTTAACCTGGAGTGAACAACAAGTCAGCGCCGAATATGCTTGTATTGAAGCCTTGGCCCAGAAAATTCCGGGGTTGCTGTTGCTCACCGCAACACCTGAGCAACTAGGTTTGGAAGGGCATTTTGCACGGCTGCGTCTGCTGGATCCCGATCGCTATTTTGATATTAAGCAATTCAGGGAAGAAGAGGCGGGCTACCGTCCAGTTAGCGACCTGGTTCAGCAGCTGTTAGCTGACGATGTGGCCTGTCAGCTGGAGAGTAATGTTGAGCTGAGAAACCAGTTGGTCGATTATCTGGGCGAGCAGGCGGTAGAAGAGTTGATGTCTGGTTTAGTATCAGAGTCAGCTGATCAGGCCATTCAGGACGCTGTAGATAGCTTGCTGGATCGTCATGGCACCGGCCGAGTATTGTTTCGTAATACCCGTGAAACCGTACAGGGGTTTCCCGAGCGTCAACTACACAAACACCCCCTTGAGGCACCAGAGCAATTTGTGACGGCGAGTGCCAGTGCTACCTTGGAGGAACTGCTACATCCGGAATTCCTGTTGGGTGAAGAAGTCTGGACTATTGCAGACCCGAGAGTTGCCTGGTTGGTCGAGTGGTTGGCCGAAAATCGACAAGAGAAAGTGTTGGTGATTTGTGCTCGAGCCAGCACGGCACAAACATTAGAGGAATACCTGCGCTTGCGAAAAGGGGTGCACTCTGCGGTGTTCCATGAGGGTATGGGGTTGGTGGCTCGAGATCGGGCGGCAGCCTATTTTGCCGATGAAGATGAAAGTGCCCAGGTTTTGGTCTGTTCTGAAATCGGTAGTGAAGGCCGAAACTTTCAGTTTGCCCGCCATCTGGTGCTGTTTGATTTACCCTTAAACCCAGATTTGCTAGAGCAGCGGATTGGGCGACTGGACCGAATTGGTCAGCGTTTCGATGTGCAGATTCACGTGCCCTATTACGCAGCTGATTATCGCGCCGAAGGAAAGCAGAATGCTCAGGAAGTCCTCCTTCGGTGGTATGACGGGGGGCTCAACGCATTTGAACGAGTTTGTTCGATTGGTCGGTCAATCTACCAACAGTTTGAGGCGTCTCTGCGGCATTGTTTGGATGCCGGTAGCGAGGGTGAGCTGAACGTGTTGATAGAGCAAACGCACCAGGCTACCGAAGACACGCTTAATAATTTACATCAGGGCCGGGATCGACTGTTAGAACTTAACTCTTGTAATGCCCGTCGAGCAGATAGCATCGTCGATGCACTGTTGGCGGCAACCCAGATGCGAGAACTCGCGGAATATATGGACCGCCTGTTTGACCACTTTGGGGTTGAACAGGAATTCCACAGTGCCGACAGTATCGTGCTGCACCCCGGCGACCACATGATTTGTCATAGCTTTCCGGGGTTGCCCAACGACGGCATGACGGGCACCTATCATCGAACTAAAGCGCTGAGTCGCGAGGATATGCAGTTTCTGACTTGGGAGCACCCGATGGTCAGCGGAGCGATCGATATGGTGTTGGAGGGGGACTTTGGCAACACAGCACTCTGTACAATTAAACTGCCACCACTGAAACCAGGCACACTGTTACTGGAAACTATTTATACACTGCACTGCCCGGCACCCAAGCATCTGCAATTGCACCGTTACTTGCACCAGCCGATGGTCCGGATTGTGGTCGATATTAAAAATAATGAGTTGAGTAAAATTTTGACGTTTGAAAAGCTCAGCAGTTTGGCAAAATCGGTGAAAAAACGTACCGGCGTTGATTTGGTGCGCCACGCCCGACCCGAAATCACCCAGTTGATTGCCCAAACAGAACAGCTTGCCGAAAAACAGCAGGTAGAGATTGTTTCGGGTGCGATGGCCCAAATGACGCACGAGCAACATGTTGAACTGAGCCGCCTCACTGCGCTAGCCGAGGTGAACCCCAATATACGTTGCGATGAAATTGAACATCTGCAAGAAAACACTGAATTGCTAGCCAATTATTTACAGAGCGCCAAGTTGAAACTGGATGCTCTGCGAGTAATTGTCACGGTCTAAGGGTAGTATCGGTAAGCACAGGATTGAGCCAGCAGATGCATGGGTTAAACAACGGTTTTCGCTATACAAGGTGATTAATGAAGGTTAAATATAATTCAGTGGTGAAATTTCATTACCGGTTGAGAGATGAAACAGGTGCAGAATTAGAGCACTCTCACGATGGCGAGCCCAATGTGTATTTGCATGGTCACCGCGGTATTACCCCAGGCCTGGAAGAAGCGATCACCGACAAAGAAGAGGGCGATGTGTTCAGTGTAACGCTGCCTCCAGAGAAGGGTTTCGGTGTTCGTCAGGAAGGTCGCCAGCAGCGTGTGCCCATCAAGCATTTAAGGGGGAAGGTTAAGCCGAAGGTCGGTATGGTTGTCTCCATACAAACAGACTCAGGCCCTCGTCAGGCCGTTGTTTTAAAAGTGGGCAAGTTCAACGTGGATGTGGATACCAATCACCCCCTTGCCGGCAAGACGGTCACCTTTGATATAGAAATGGTTGCTGTGCGAGAGGCAACTGCCGAAGAGGTCGAGCATGGTCATCCCCATGGCGATGCGGGTTGTCAGCACTAATTTAAAATTGAGGAGTTTCCAGTGCCAAAGGCAAGTGAATTAAAAAAAGGGGTGGTTGTTGAAATCAACGGAGCACCCCATTCTGTGAAGCAGGTAGAAGCGAAAAGCCCGTCATCCCGGGGTGCTGCGACGCTCTACAAAATACGTTTTACCAACCTGAAAACTGGTCAGAAGCTGGATGAGTCCTATAAAGGGGATGATTTTCTCAAAGAGGCTGACTGCGTCCGCGTACCCTTGCATTACTCCTATCTGGATGGCGATACGTACATGTTTATGAACGCTGAAGACTACAGTCAGTATGGACTCAATAGCGACGAGATCGAAGATCAG
>DFBC01000105.1:5398-7176 GCA_002367235.1 Cellvibrionales bacterium UBA3090 | reverse complement strand
CTGCCTCAATCCGTGATCGTTGAAGTGGTAGAGACTTCTCCCGGCATTAAGGGTGCTACAGCGGCGGGACGAAGCAAGCCGGCAACGCTTTCTACCGGGTTAGAGGTGCAGGTGCCTGAATATCTTGAATCGGGTGAGATGATCAAAGTGAATACGGTGACAGGGAAATTCATGTCGCGAGCTTAATGGGGCAAATTATTCGAGGGGGCGACGCCCCCCTTTTTTTTCAAAAAACTAGCTGTCGATTGCCACTTTGATCCGGTCTTTCCCTAAAAATTCTGGCGCCTGAATCGAAAGTACTTTGAGCGGTATTGTTGAGGTTACCTTCACCGCGTGGGGTGTTCCTTCTGGCACATTAATGTAATCGCCAGGTTTAATTTCAAAGCTTTCTTTGTTCAGTTGAAAGACCCCCGCCCCCTCCAGTACATAGAGTGTTTCTGTGTGTGCGGCATGCTTGTGTAGTGGCACCTGCTGTTTTACAAAAATGACAAAGTCAGTGGCATGGGCATCGCTGGCGACTTTTACCACATGAATATTTTCCAGGTCTTCCGGCGGTGTTATGCCAGACAAGGTCAGCTTCTCAGCATTGGCTTGACTAAGACAAAATAACAGAGGTAAGAGTAGTGCCAGCTTAGTTTTCATGATTGCTTTCCTAAAGAAGATTTAAGCCCCCGGGTTTTTTGATGCGATGTGTCGTGGGGGGCTCGATAACCGGTAGAATTCGAGAGCATTTTTACTGAGTATATTTTTCGCCGCCTCAGGCCCCAGTGTATCGATGACCAGTCTTAGGTCGTTATCTGAATAGGGCCTCGGTGCTCTGGTCGACGGCAAATCAGTACCAAATAATAACGATTTTGGGTTTGCCGAGTACAGCGCTTTCAATGCATCTTTGACATCAAAATCTACACGACTAAATCCGGTAGCCTTTACCCTAACGCCTTTTTCTACAAGTTTTAACAGCAGCTTTTGGCCTGACCGGCTTAATCCTAAATGGTCGATACTGACAGCGGGGAGGGCAATTAATGTTTCGTATAAATCAGGCAGCTCCTTGGTGTCGACATATAATTCGGTATGCCAGCCTGCAACTTCGTAAACTCTTTTAGCCATTGAGTGAAGGTTGGCAACTTTTTCAGACCCGCCGCGTTTAAGGTTAAATCGAATTGCCCTTATGCCTTGGTTGTTTAGGTGAGCGATTTGATCATTTGTAACCGTGGCGGGAAGCTGTGTTACGCCAATGTAAGTCGTGCCTAGCTGGTGGAGTGCCTCAAGGAGGTAGCGTTGGTCAAAGGCTTGGAAAGATCCAGAAACGATGGCCCCGCCACAGAGTTTGTAAGCCGATAGCCTGTTCTGATAATCCTCACAGGTAAACGCTTCCGGGGTGTAGCCATTGTTGGGGGTAATCGGGAATCTTTTATCAATGATATGTAAGTGGCTATCAAAAACATCAAATTGGTTTAACAATTTTTGACTCCCTTGCCGGCGTGATGGCAGAGCCGGTATGTTAATAAGGGTTAACCCATCGTTATGCTAAAAATGCAGGGTTTAATAACGCACTGTAATTTCACAGCCCTGATGACCTAGTGTTAGGGCTGATTTATTAGCTCTTCCTGTCGGGCAAGCTACTCGTCTACCCAAATCTTGCGAATAGGGTCGCCAAAATCATCGTAGATCACTTTTTCCCGGCGTCTTTTTTCGGTTGGTTTTTTCGCCCCGCTTTTTTTCTGGCGTCGTGCGTCCAACTCGGCGACAACTTCGGGAATCGGGGTGCGATCAGTCTT
>DFBC01000105.1:2772-5352 GCA_002367235.1 Cellvibrionales bacterium UBA3090 | reverse complement strand
CCTTGACGGGTGAAGGCGTCAATCTGTTTCTGGAGTTCGATGCGTAAATCGGCTTTGGTCGGTATTTTTTTCACGGTTTTTGCTTTCGTCAGTTCTCAACCGATCAAGTATACCACCTGAACGTTGCCGTGTTACCAAGATTCCCACACGGCAGGGCAGTCTGCTGGGTATTTTGAGTATTGGCCGAGCTCTGCCCACTGTTGATCCGGTTGGTGAAAGTCTGATCCACAGGATCCAAGTAGGTTCTTCTCGCGGCAGAGGCTGGCTAAATCCTGGGTGGCGGAGGAAAGTTGTTTCCCCGACACGACTTCCATCCCCTGGCCGCCAGCGTCAATAAAATCATCCAGTAGTCGCTTCAATTTGGTTCGGGTGAGTTTGTACTTGGTTGGGTGCGCCAATACTGGCGTGCCACCAGCCATGCGGATCCACTGAATTACCTGAGGCAGATCGGCCCAAAGTTGTTTGATGTCGCCAGCTTTTCCTGGGCCAAGGTATTTTTTGAAGGCTTGTTTGATGTTGCTGACAGCACCGATATTGACCAGATGTTGGGCAAAGTGGGGTCGGCCCACGTTGTTGTTGTGAGCTATTTTAGCAGCGCCGGCCAATGCTCCCTGAAAGCCGAGTTGATGGAGTTTTTGTGCTATCAGTACAGCTCGTTGTTGTCTCGCCTGGTGTTGAAAGGCGACGCCTTCCTGTAACGCTTTGCTTTTAAGTTGGATGTTAAGCCCGACGATATGTACATTGATATTTTTCCACTGGGTAGAAAACTCAATGCCAGGAATAATCTTAATCGGCTGTTGATCCAGCGGACCAAGTTGTTCATAGGCGTTGGTGGTGTCGTGATCAGTTATGGCGAGCACATCAACCCCTTGTTCGGCAGCACGATTGACTAATTCCTTGGGGGAGAGACTACCGTCGGAACATGTGGTGTGGCAATGTAGATCGTATATCAGCGGATTTGTCATGCCTCGATTATAGCCTGTATTGGTTTGGCACATAGGCACTGGCATTGCTTTACCACTGCGACTTTACCAATATAATGCTGCAATGAATTGTGTCGTTCCCATCAGTGAGAGCCAGCAGCGAGAAGTGCTTGACCAGACCGAGCACTATGTACAGCTTGGTGAGACGTTATTCCGTCAGCAATTTTCTATTATTCCAGTCACGTTTGATCTGCGAGGCCGGACGGCCGGGATGTATAAGGTGACAGGCCAGAAAAAGCGACGGGGGTTTGGCTGGGCTGGCGGTGGAGAGACGTCCCGCCAGATTCGTTACAATCCGTGGATATTTGCCAAGTACTACGAAGAGAATCTGACCGTCACGGTGCCCCATGAGGTGGCTCACTATTTAGTGGATTGTCTTTATGGTTTGCGTCACGTTAGTCCCCATGGTGTCGAGTGGAAATCTGTCATGGATGCCTTCGGCGTGGATAGCAGCGTGACGGCTAAATTCAACTTGGCTGGGATTCCCACTCGACAGTATCAGCAGTTTGCTTATCTCTGTGACTGTAAAACCCATCAACTGGGTATTCGTCGTCATAACAAGGTGTTGAAGGGACAGGCCAGTTATTTGTGTCGGCATTGCGGGGTGACTTTGCAGCAGGCACCGGTGGCCATATGAATGAATCGCGCTGGTTCGTTTACATGATCCAGGCCACCGATGGCTCTCTGTATACCGGGATAACCACGGATGTGCCGCGTCGTTTTAATGAGCATCTAACGGGTAAGCAGGGCGCTAAATACTTTCAGGGTAGGAAACCCGAAAAAGTCGTGTATGTCGAAGAGGGGCATGATCGAAGCAGTGCTTCTCGGCGGGAATCAGAGATTAAGCGTTTTCGTCGTGAGCAAAAGCTGGCTTTGGTTGAGGCTGGTTTTTTCGAGGCAACAAAAAAACCGACAGCAGGGTAATGCGACTGTCGGCTTAATATTTTATGACGGTTAAGTGCCGCGTTATTCGTACGTGCATAGGTACGCGGTGTCTACCGTCACCTGTAACTGGAAGGTTTCACCGGCGGCAACCACAAAACTGTCACCCTGGCTGAAAGTATTCCACTCATCACTGCCTGGGAGTTTCACCGTTAGTGCACCGCTGACAACGGTCATGGTTTCTTTTTCACTGGTGTTGAACTCGTATTCGCCGGGGGACATAACGCCTACGGTGGCGGGTAGAGTTTCTGTTTGAAAGCCAATGGAAGTTACCTGGCCATCAAAGTATTCGTTTACTTTAAACATGTATATATTCCTGAGAATCAGTCAGATAAATAAGGCCGGCTATAGTACCTTGTGTTTCTGCCTTATAGAATGCGCACTGTCTGATTTTTACTGGGGTTGGCGGTGGGAGTGACTACTTGAGTACTTGGGATGTGGTGGTAATCGGGGCCGGCGCCGCAGGGTTGATGTGTGCCATCACTGCCGGTCAGCGTGGTCGCCGGGTGCTGGTGCTTGAGCGGGCCAATAAACCGGGAAAGAAAATACTGATGTCCGGAGGTGGTCGCTGTAACTTCACCAATATGTACGTGGAGCCGGATAATTTTCTATCGGAAAATCCGCACTTTTGTAAATCTGCCCTAAGTCGCTTTAC
>DFBC01000105.1:0-2761 GCA_002367235.1 Cellvibrionales bacterium UBA3090 | reverse complement strand
TCGTCAAAAGACATCCTCGACATGCTGTTAACGGAATCGGAGCAGGCGGGAGTGACACTAAAAACCCACTGCCATATTAGCCAAGTTGATTTTGATGGCGGCTATCAGTTGCAAACCAGTCTCGGTGAAATAAAAGCTGCATCGTTGGTGGTGGCTTCTGGTGGACTTTCGGTGCCGACATTGGGGGGCTCTGCTTTTGGTTATCAGTTGGCGGAGCAGTTTGGTCACTCGCTGGTACCATTGCGAGCTGCGCTGGTGCCCTTCACCTTTACCGATGGTTTTAAACTGTTATCGGAAACACTCAGTGGCGTATCCGTGCGGGCCAGAGTTCATGTGGGTAACCAGGAGTTTTTGGAGAATATCCTGTTCACCCATCGGGGTTTAAGCGGCCCGGCAGTATTGCAAATATCCAGTTATTGGCGCGAAGGAAAAGAAGTCGTTATCGACCTGTTGCCTGAGAAAAATTGCACAGAATTTCTTGCTGAACAAAAACAACAGCAACCCAAGGCGATGTTGCGAACCGTGTTGTCGCAGTTATTGCCGAGGAAATTGGTTCTGGCGCTGGAGTCTTTGTGGTGGGCAGAGCAGGCTGAGAAGCCATTGGCCGAATTGCCAGATCTGTTATTGGCGGATATTGCCGATAATATTCACCGCTGGAGGTTAAAGCCGTCAGGTACGGAGGGTTACCGTACGGCAGAGGTGACGCTGGGTGGTGTGGATACGGCTACGGTGTCGTCCAAAACCATGGAAAGTCATAAGCAGCCCGGTCTGTACTTTGTGGGTGAGGTTCTGGATGTTACGGGGCACTTGGGGGGATTTAATTTTCAGTGGGCTTGGGCCTCGGGTGTTGCCGCCGGTCAGGTGGCATAGGCTAACCCAGGAAAAAATTGAGTTGAGCTATTGAGTTAAAACTGGACAGAACGAGTTAGGTAAGACAATGCAACGAGATGAATTGAATGCTGAAACGGCGAAGATCCGCTGGCAAGAGCTACAACGATTTTTTGCCAATGGTTCGACAATCTACGTATCGCCAGAGCTGGACCTTATTGATGTGGCGATGGAAATATGCCGCGACAATAAGGCGAAGATAGAGCAGTGGATGTCTGACCAGTCGGTCGGACAGGTGAGTGATGATCAAGCCATTGAGTGGCTAGAGGCAGATGCCACCGTGTGGTCTTTGGTCGTTAAACCCTGGGTGCTGGTCCAGCCGCTCAAAGATCAGTAGCTCTCCAGATTTCAGGCGAAACGACCCGTGTTGTTTCGGCATTGCCAAACCAGGCTTCACCATCCTGTACTGTGGCCTGCAATGACATGTTTCGCGCGGCTATCGCGGCTATTGCCTCGGTATCTGCGTCTGAAAGGTAGTAGATAGTAAGGTTGTTAAAGCGTTTTAGGTCGGCCTCGATATTCTTCCACCAAATAGGCGCAGTGCGCTCGCCATAGGCATAAATAATAACCTGATCGGCTCTATTGCAACCTTTGCGGATTCGACGCTCGTCTGGCAGGCCCACCTCAATCCACTGTTCAATGCCTCCGTGTAGATTTTTCTTCCACAGGTCGGGTTCGTCGTCGGAGGAGAGTCCTTTGGTAAATTGAAGTGATTCATCGGCATTCAAGGCAAATGCCAGCAGCCGTATCATCATTCGCTCATCTGTTTCTGAGGGATGGCGCGCCACGGTCAAGGAGTGTGACTGAAAATAACTTCGATCCATATCGGATACCTGAAGCTCGGCTTTAAAGATGGTGGCTTTTAACGCCATAGGTGATATCGCTTCGTAAGGGAGGGGGTGCTACTCCAAGGGGTATTCCTGTGGAGTAGCAGAATTGTTCTCGAGAGCCGGTATTAGGTAATGATGCCGCCACCTGGCATGCCACCCACTCCGCCCATGCCTCCAAGGCCACCGTCCTGGCCGGGGACTACAATTTTTGAGGCCTGCTCGCGGCGCATTTCTTCTAGTTCCTTGGCGGTGCGTTCTACGGCAACTTCGGCGGCGGGGCCAAATTTTTCAGCAGCTTCGCCAATCGTTTTAGCATCGAGTTCGAAGTTGATCGGTAGAGCACCCATAGGTGTCATCACCTGAGTTGAACCAGAGTAGAGTACCTCGCGGCTGGCGTCGGTCTCGCCCTCTGGTGTGACGGGGGTTAGCCGTCGAATTGTGCCAATCTTTTGATCGGTGAAGAGTTCTTCCCGATAAAGCTCGGCGGGGTTCATATTGGCGTCAGTTTGTTCTTGGCTCATGATGTTTCGTTCGGTTGTTTAAACAAGCCGCACACACTATCAGATTTTTTTTAATGCGTCAGTTGCCCGTGTTTTGATTAGCGATTGGGACTTTGTTCGGGTGCTGTTGCTTATTATTAAGGTACTCTTTATTAAGGCGCTGTTTATTAAGGTGCTGTGATCTGGTTCTTCAGGGTTTGCACCATGGCATTGGCGGCTGCGGAAAGCGGGTAGCGTCTGCGGGTAAGGATGCCGACTCGCCGCGTTACAGTGGGGCGGGTTAACGGACGACACTCCAATCCTAGCGATTCCATTTGTTGGATAGTAAGCGATGGCATCACACTGATGCCCAGGCCGTTTGCAACCATTGAGCTGATAGACGCTAATTGGTTGGCTTCAAACTCTACGGTAAGTTGAATGCCGCAGTTTGCTGTGGTCTTGTCGATCATTTGTCGCATAGCAGAGGGTCGTTGCAGGGCAATAAAAGGATAGTCCTGCAGATGTTTCCAGGTGATATTCCGAACCTTCAGAAGGGGGTGCTGT
>DFBC01000005.1:9207-10149 GCA_002367235.1 Cellvibrionales bacterium UBA3090 | reverse complement strand
TAAGGATGGAACCAAGAGCGGTTTTAACCTTCCTCTGACTCGGGCGATTGGCGATGCCGTTGGTGTGCCAGTCATTGCATCAGGTGGTGTGGGTAATCTACAGGATTTAGTCGACGGAGTCGTTGAAGGCAAAGCTGACGCTGTGTTGGCGGCCAGTATTTTTCACTTTGGTGAGTACACCATTCCCCAAGCCAAATCCTACATGGCAAAAAATGGTGTAGAGGTGCGGCTGTAGGCCGCCCTGTACATTAAACCGCGTACTGTGCTCCCGGGGTAAAGAACTCCAGTGTTTCTGCATCCGCTTTTTGTGCGAACTCAATAAAGTCTGCTACAGCACTAACTGCGCCTTCCTTGGAATCAAACGGACCTACTGCGGCACCTTCGCGGGTGGCGAAAAACCAGAAGTTATGAAGCTTGAAGAAGCGGTCGCTTCTGATGGGGGGCTGTGGCCCACCATTTTCACTTTGTCTCGGTATTCCCATATTGTTTCCTGCCTTACTGCAAAATTTTTTGTTTATTATTATTCAGTTGAGATTGCTTGAAACTTTACCTGCAGCACCTTGTGCTCGTGCGCACTTTATGATTCAGCACAATTTTGTTAGAAAAGTCAACGGGTTCACTTCTACTTTGTGACGTAGGTCATAGTTTGGGGTGGTAAGTTTTTAATATGTCTAACCCCTTTAATAAGTTCAGAGCTTCGTATAGCTGATTGTCATCCATTGATGTATTCATTTTAGTTGTTCGTTTTGGGTCGTTGTCGTTGCTTAAATGGCCCGGTAGATTGGCTTCTTTAATTTGTTTTTGTGGTTCCAATAGTTTGATTTCTGCCGGCTGAACAACAATGTCGGGCTTGATGCCCTCTGCCTGAATAGATCGTTTGTTGGGTGTGAAGTAACGAGCGGTGGTTAGCTTAATGCCGCGACCATCACCAAGAGGGATAAC
>DFBC01000005.1:0-9082 GCA_002367235.1 Cellvibrionales bacterium UBA3090 | reverse complement strand
GCTGCATGATATGAATTGTTGGAACTGGGTAACCTTCCCTCCGTATAGACCACCAGCCCTCCGTCAAGAAGGGTATCTGCAACAGCGATAGAAGAGTGAAGTAGGCCGCCGGGGTTGTTGCGTAAATCGAGGATCATGCCTTTCAGATTGGCATCTTCCTTTTGAATTCCCTCGATAGCCTGGCGGAACTCTTCGCCCGTATTTTCCTGAAATTGTGCAATGCGAACATAGGGGAAGCCGGGTTCTAAAAATCGGCTGCGGACACTTTTAACTTGAATGATGTCCCGGATAATCTTTATTTCAAATGGTCCATCCACGTTTTCTCGAACCACGGTTAGAGTGAGCGTTGAGCCTTTGGGCCCGCGCATGATCTCAATGGCTTCATTAAGGCTCATGCTCTGAACGATATTGTCGTCCAGTTTAATAATCAGGTCGCCTGCTTTTATTCCGGCCCGTTTCGCTGGCGTGTCATCAATGGGGGAGATAACTTTAATAAATCCGCCTTCCATGCCTACCTCTATCCCAAGGCCACCAAATTCCCCGCTAGTGTGTTCCTGTAGCTCTTCAAAGGCACTTTCATCTAGGTAGATGGAGTGAGGGTCCAAGCTGTTCATGAGTCCAGCAATAGACATTTCTAGTAATTTTTTATCGTCAACATCTTCCACGTAGGCTTGTCGAATCTGGTCAAAGACTTGGGTGAAATGGCGTAGTTCATCGAGTGGGAGGCGAGCATTTTCGGGGGCCTCATCGGCCATAAGGTTGATGCTGGATGAAAGGGTCGCCAAGGCAACAAACAGTAATCTTAAGAATGGCTTCATGAGTTTTTCCTAATGCTTGTTCCAACAGTGTACGTATGACTGCGATAGAGGGGAAGGTGTCTCATCCCATTGCGATAATTAGGGCTTATAGTCGTGCGCTGATTTAGCTCATCCTTTTTTGGTAAGCCATCGAATGGGGTTGGTTGGTTTACCTTTGTGGCGGATCTCGAAATACAGTGCATGATTTCTTTGGCCCCCGGTGTTGCCTACTTTTGCGATGGTTTCTCCCGTTAATACCCACTCACCGGTTTCCTTGAGTAAGACCTGATTGTGAGCATAGAGGCTCATGTAATTATCGCCATGGTCAACGATTATGAGTAGGCCGTGACCTCGGAGGTAATCGGAAAAGATGACTCTGCCGTGGTGAATAGCATTAACAGGTGTGCCTTCCTTTGCATTAAGAAGCCAGCCATTCCAAGTAATATTGGTATGACGTTGAGCACCAAAACGCTTGCTGAGTCTGCCTGATACTGGCCAGGGAAGTTTACCTCGCTGCTCTGCAAAAGATTTGTTCGAGGCGGGCAGGGATAGTTTGGCAATGCTTTTCTGGAGTGATTCAAGCACGCTCTCGAGTCGCTTTCGCTCAATGTTGAGCGTGTTCAGTGTTTGTTTGGTGCTGCTTATTTGTTTGTGCAGTTGCGCCAGCACTTCGCGGCGTTGCTGTTGCTGCTGGAGTAGCTGTTGTTGTTGTAACTTGAGGTCGTCGCGATTTTTGACCAGAGCTAGCTGGTGGTCAGAAATTGATATTTCGACCTTTTGAAGTGAATTCAGGGTGTCTCTGTAGTGGTTGAGTTTCTCTGCACGGGCATTCAGAAAGTAATCGTGGTATTTGAGTGTTCTGCTGACTTTATCTGGGTTTTCCTGGTTGAACAGTAGTTTGATTGGCGCTTCATTGCCTAAGTGAAAAGCTGCTTTAACCTGTGTTGAAATGAGTGCCTGCTGGCTCTTGCGAGATATTTCCAGCTCAGATTGTTGCTGTTTGAGCTTAAGCAGTTCTGATGTCAGGGAGCCGAGTTTTACTGCCAATCCGTTGATTTTGGTGTTGAGGTCAGCTGATGCCAGTTCAGATTTTCTCAGTAACTTACTTAGTTCGTTCTGCTGTTGGTTGTCACCTTTGATAGATTGCTGAAGCCTGGCAATATCCTTGCTAATTTTTTGCAGCTTGGACTTGTCGTCCCGTTCCCCGGACTGGATAGGTGATGCCAGTAGAAGCGCTGCTAGCATCGCTGATATTAGCAGCGGTATTTTTGGCATCTATTAGGCCGTGGGTCTCTGATTTAGTCGTCGATGCAAACCAGCGAGTGGCCTGTCATTTCCGGGGGTAGCGGCAAGTCTAAGAGCGTCAGCATGGTTGGTGCCACATCTGCCAGCGTTCCATTACTGCTGAGAGATAGCTTGCGATCACCTACATAAATTAATGGGACCGGCAAGGTGGTGTGTTGTGTATGGGCCTGGCCCGATATTTCGTCGAACATTTGTTCTACGTTACCGTGGTCTGCGGTGATTAGGCACTGGCCGCCGACCTTGTTGATCGCGGTTAGGACTTTGTCGACGCAGGTATCGACGACTTCTACAGCCTTAACGGCTGCGTCAAAGATACCGCTATGACCCACCTGATCACAATTGGCATAGTTGCAAATGATCGCATCGTATTGCTGCTCTTCAATGGCCTCGATGAGCTTATCTGTTAATTCATAGGCGCTCATTTCGGGTTGTAGGTCGTAGGTTGCCACTTTTGGCGAGGGGATAAGGATTCGTTCTTCGCCGTCAAATAGTGCTTCCCGGCCACCACTGAAAAAGAACGTGACGTGGGCATATTTTTCGGTCTCGGCAATCCTCAATTGCGTTTTCCCTAGATTACTTAGGTATTCTCCAAATGAGTTGTTGAGTGGCTCCGGCGGGAACGCGCAGCTGGTATGAATGTCGGCAGAATATTCTGTCGTCATGACAAAATCTGCCAGGGCGGGGCGCTTGGCTGGAGTAAAACCATCAAAGTTATCGTCAACAAAAGCACGCGTTAGCTGCCTGGCGCGGTCGGGTCTAAAATTCATAAATACTACTGCGTCGCCATCTTCGACCGTGGCTGGCGTTTCATTCTCACCACAAATCAGAGTGGGTAATACAAACTCATCATTTTCATCTCGCTCGTACCCCGCGTGCAGCCCTTCAATCGGATCGGCAGAACGGTATTCGGCTTTGCCCAGGGTGAGCAGGTCGTAAGCAGCCTGGACTCTGTCCCAGCGCTGATCTCTGTCCATCGCGTAGAAGCGACCGCAGATACTTGCAATTCGACCTGTTCCAAGGTCTGAGAGTAGTTTTGCTGTGGTTTTTAACGAGGCCTCTGCGCTTCGGGGTGGCGTGTCTCTGCCGTCGAGAAATGCATGCACGTAGACCTTTTTGGCGCCGCGTTCAGATGCCATGGTTACCATGGCATTAATGTGTTCTTCGTGGCTATGGACGCCGCCCTGGGACAGTAGGCCAAGAATATGCACAGCTTTGTTTGCGCTAATGGCTTTGTCTATGGCGTTTGCATAGGTGGCGTTAGAGAAAAAATCACCATCGCTAATGGCTTTATTGATCCGGGTGAAGCTCTGGTATACCACTCGGCCTGCCCCCAAGGTGATATGCCCAACCTCGCTATTGCCCATCTGCCCCTCGGGGAGGCCGGCCGATAACCCTGACGTGTTGATCAACGTATTGGGGCTGTTTTTCCAAAGGTTGTCCAGTGTCGGAGTTTTTGCTGCGCGTATGGCATTGTGCTCGGTTTTCTCGTTGTGGCCGTAGCCATCTAAGATAAGCAGGAGTAGCGGTTTTTTTAGTTTGCTCATGGTTTTGATTGGGCTGGTCTCAGAAGTGATAAGGTCAATCGTGAATCTTACCGATAAAGTGGTTATGACGCCATTGGTGGTTTCCTATCAGAGGGTGTGATGTGTATACTTTGGCCGCGTTTGCAACTGGCTCTAAATGGGCTGTTAATCGACAAATAGGGCCGTAAATCGTGGAATTTTTTGATTTTATCAGTGAGCAGTGGATACTTGTGAGTGTCCTTATGGTGCTTATTTACCTGTTCGCTATTAATGAGCGTGTCAAAAGTGGTAAGCCCATTTCTTCTCATGTTGTGACCCGTATGCTCAATGCGGATGAAGCGGTGTTACTGGATATCCGTGACGCCAAGGATTTCAAGGCTGGCCATGTCGCGGGGGCCATCAATATCCCCCTGGCTAAGCTACAGGAGCGTATGGTTGAGCTCGAGCCTCATCGTGAAAAAGCTATTATTATTGCCGATAAGGCGGGGCAGCATTCTGGGCCAATTGGTCGGCGTCTCCAGCAAAAAGAGTTCAATGTGCTGCGATTGACTGGCGGTATGATGGAGTGGCACAACCAGAAGCTGCCGGTTGTAAAGGGCTGATATGCCAGTCGTTAAGTTATATACCACTCGATCTTGTGGTTACTGCGTGGCCGCTAAAAATTTATTGTCGAGCCGCGGGTTGAAATACCACGAGATAGCCGTTGATTCCGACCCGGTTTTGCGGCGCGAGGTGATGACGCTAAGTGGTCGGCACACGGTTCCCCAGATTTGGATCGGTGAAGCCCATGTGGGCGGCTACGATGATTTGTACCACCTCGACCAATCGGGAGAGTTGGAAGCTTTAATCTCGGCGCATGAGTGAAAGGTTCAAAATAGCTTCTCTGATTGCTTGGGTAAACGCTTTGTTGAATGAGCAATGCAACGTTTAATTATTGTTTCTTGATGAATATAGGCTAGAACATGACTGAAAATAACACTACGGCAGGGGCTAATGAAGAACAGGTGGCCACGCCACAATTTGCTGTCCAGCGTATCTATCTTAAAGATCTTTCTTTTGAAACGCCTATGGGTGCCGCTGTTTTTCAGAAGCAGGTTAAGCCGGAGGTTAATCAAGATATTTCACTGTCGACGACAAAGCTGGCCGACCATAACTACGAGGTGGAGTTAACGCTTACGGTTACGGTGAAAAATGGTGATGAGACTATTTATTTGGTCGAGGCCCATCAGGCTGGTATCTTCAAAATCAGTGGTATTGAGGGTCCCCAGTTGGCCCAAGTACTCAATACGATTTGCCCAACTACATTATTCCCCTATGCTCGTGAAGTTATCGATAATGTGGTCGTTAAGGGGAGTTTTCCTGCCTTGATGATTCCGCCGATTAACTTTGAAGCATTATTTGCCGAAGCGATGGCTAAGGGCGATGCTAAAACAGGTCAGCAGCAGGCTGAAAGCGTCACGCATTAAGTTTTCGGTCATTAATAAGGGGCGTCAGTGACGCCCCTTATCGCTTTTCTGTTGACGTCTAGTTCCAGCGCCTTTCAGGGATTAGAGTGGGGCGTCAGTCTATTTCTAGTCGTCGTCACTCATCCCCAGTTCTTTTAGTTTCCGCGTTAATGTATTTCTTCCCCACCCCAAGAGCTCTGCCGCATCCCTTTTTCGTCCGTTGGTATGGCTGAGCGCTGTTTCGATGAGAGCCCGCTCAAAAGCCGGTACAGCCAAGGTGAGAATATCATGCTTGCCCGAGCTTAATTCCCTGTCTGCCCAGCTTCGCAGTAGTTGCTCCCAGTTGCCCGTTGCCGCCGTATCCTCTACAGGGCTGTCCTTGAGCTCAGGAGGGAGATCCTCCAAATGAACCTCGCGGCCAGATGCCATGACTGTAAGCCAGCGGCAGGCATTTTCCAGCTGGCGAACATTTCCCGCCCAAGGAAGCATGCTGAGGTATTTTTCAGCTTCGGGCGAAAGGGTTTTAGGCTCGGTTTCCAGTTCTTTTGCTGCACGTAGAAAAAAGTACTGCATAAGCTTGGGAATGTCTTCGCGCCGGTCTGCCAGTGTGGGCAGATGAATACGGATAACATTTAGGCGGTGAAAGAGGTCTTCCCTAAAGCGATTCTCAGCAACGAGTTGCTCTAGGTTTTGGTGGGTGGCAGCAATAATGCGCACATCTACTTTGACGGGAGTGTGGCCGCCGACCAGATAAAATTCACCGTTCGCTAAGACGCGTAGGAGGCGGGTTTGTGCCTCAGGAGGCATATCGCCAATTTCATCCAGAAACAGGGTGCCGCCATCGGCTTGTTGGAAGCGGCCTTCTCTTCGTTGGGTTGCTCCGGTAAAGGCACCTTTCTCATGCCCAAATAGTTCTGACTCGATCAGATCGTGAGGAATGGCGGCCATATTTAACGCAATAAAGCGATTTTTTTTACGCGGACTGTGGTCGTGTAGTGCTTTGGCGACCAGCTCTTTGCCCGTTCCCGATTCGCCGTTAATCAACACGGTGATATTTGAGTGCGACAACCGGCCAATGGCTCTAAAGACTTCCTGCATGGCAGGGGCTTCACCAATAATTTCGCTCCCTATTTCGCTGGGTTCAATGATTTGTTCAGTGGCTTGTTCACTGGCAAAGTTGATCGCTCTATTGGTGACGGCAATTAATTCATCAAGGTCGAAGGGTTTCGGTAGATATTCAAAGGCCCCCCCTTGATATGCTGCAACAGCACTATCCAGGTCTGAGTGAGCAGTGGTAATGATGACGGGTAACGAGGGGTTGGATGCGTGAATTTTTTCAAGCAGCTGTAATCCGTCAATACCGGGCATTCTGATGTCGCTGATAATTGTGTCCGGCTGTCCTTTGTCGAGATCGGATAGAAGCGAATTGGCATTCTCGAAGGTTGTCACATCAAGTTCGGCGCGACTTAAGGCCTTCTCCATGACCCAGCGTATGGAACGGTCGTCATCGACAATCCAAACAGTTCGTTTATTCATTTGGTGTGTCCAGTGGTAAATACAGTGAAAATCGTGTTTCGCCGTTGAGTTGGTCGCACTCGATCAAGCCCTGATGAAGGTTTATGGCGGATTGGGCAATCGGCAGTCCAAGGCCGCTTCCTTCAACCCGCCCGCTAATCATTGGGAAAAAGATGCGGTCGATAATGTTTTCGGGAATACCAGGACCGTTATCGATAATATCGATACGGCACACGACCTTGTGGTGTTTTTTTCCAATGGTGAAGTGACGTTGTATGCGTGTTTTTAGCCGGATAGTGGGCTCGGCCTGCTCACTGTTTTCGAGGGCTTGAATGGCATTTCTGACAATGTTGAGCAGAGCTTGAATGAGCTGTCCTCGATCGCCGTTGAGTTCGGGAATGCTGGGATCGTAGTTGCGTTTTATGGCAATGCGGCCCCTGGTTTCAGTCTCGGCCAATGCGGCAACGTGCTCCAAAACTTCATGAACGTTTACGGGGGCAAATGTTGGCATCGTGTTTGGCCCGAGTAATCGGTCCACCAAGCTGCAGAGTCGATCGGTTTCTGCTGAAATAATATCGGTAAACTCTCGTAATTCTGGCTGATCGTTAAGGTCTTCAGAGAGTAATTGTGCCGCGCCGCGTATGCCGCCCAATGGATTTTTAATCTCATGAGCTAGTCCACGCACCAAGTTGCGGGTGGTGTCGTGAGTGGTGATTAGGGCTTCTTCACGGTTGATTTTCATCAGCCTGTCCATGGGCTGCATTTCTATAAGGAGTAGTGTTGACGTTGCCGCCTGTATGGGGGTGGCGGTTAGATCGACAGTAACATGGGATTCGTCGGCCAAAGACAGTAGTGCCTGTCGCTGAGTAAAGGGGTGGTTGGACTCCATGGCGTTGCGCAATGAGCTAAGAACCTTGTCGGACTGATGAAGCACTTGGGTGATCGGGCAACCGCAAAGGCGAACTGCGCTGACAGCAAGTAGGCTTTCAGCGGCAGGGTTCAGATAGCTGATCTTCAGCTCGTTATTTAACAGAAGAACCGCTGTGCTGAGGTTATCCAGTAACAAATGATGTAATTGCTCTTCGGCCATGTGATCACTGTTTATCTTAAAAAGCTTTCCGTATAAATGCATGAGCAGCACATTCTTTTGTCGCGTTGCTAAATGCTGTAGCAAATTACGGGCCAGTTTTGCAAAGCGGTGTTAGCGCAGTTAATTAGGGGGATGCTAGTTATTAGTCTAGTTTAAATTATGGCGGGGCGCACCATTATGGTGCGCTAGTTTTTGTTGTGCTTTATGGAGTGACGCTTGACGTGAATAGTACTGGTGCTAGATGCACCTATAATTGCCCCTTCGCCATCTACGATTCTGGCCTGGATGTGATGTTCGCCCCGAATTAGTGCCCTGATACTAAATGAGGTGGTGCTTGTTGCCGGGCCATAGGGCTGGCCATCAAATATTAATTGAACTAAATGCCCCATTTTTAACGTAGGTTTAAGGCTTATTTCAACGGGCACCAGTTGTTGCCCGGGTGGAATCGTGGAGTCATGGGCAGGTGTTACAATCAGGATTTGCTGGTAGCTATTGGCTGCAGTTTCCAAGGCTTGCTTTTCATTGTGCAAGACTTCAATGGCTGGTTGGGTGTTGATGCTTGGTAGGCTGATAGCCTCAGTGGTGGGGTCATTTGCCGGCGGGTTGTCCGTATAGGTGACGTCGCCTTCTTCGTCAATTACCCGATAAACTTCAGCGTTAGCAAAAAATGCCAAGCTGATACCTAGCAGGGTTAAAAGCACGATATTTCCTTTAATCACAGGGACTCTCCATCTATCTCGTATAAAGACTAGCCCTAATTTGACCATAGAAAAAGCCTGCTATTACAAAAAAAATATGTTTTTTGTCGGTTGCGATCTGAACCCTGTGAGGCGGGCAACAAAAAAGGCTGTGAAATTGCTTTCACAGCCTTTTGTGGGTCTGAAGGGACCTAACTCTTATACAGAGTAATACATATCGAACTCAACTGGGTGAGTAGTGTGCTCAACACGGTAAACATCTTGCATTTTCAGGTCGATGTAAGCGTCGATGGTATCGTCTGTAAATACGCCGCCAGCTGTTAGGAATTCGCGGTCTGCATCCAGCTCTTCCAGTGCTTCGCGAAGGCTTCCTGCAACTTGTGGAATCTCGGCAGCTTCTTCTGGAGGTAAGTCGTACAAGTCCTTATCCGCTGCATCACCAGGGTGGATTTTGTTGAGTACGCCATCAATACCAGCCATCAGCATAGCTGCAAACATCAGGTAAGGGTTGGCGGTTGGATCGCCAAAGCGAATTTCAACGCGCTTACCTTTGGGTGAAGCTACGTAGGGGATGCGTAGAGAAGCAGAACGGTTGCGAGCAGAGTAGGCTAGCATTACCGGGGCTTCAAAGCCTGGGATTAGGCGTTTGTATGAGTTGGTCGAAGCATTGGCAAATGCGTTCAGTGCTTTTGCATGCTTGATGATGCCG
>DFBC01000117.1 GCA_002367235.1 Cellvibrionales bacterium UBA3090 | reverse complement strand
ATTATGTCTTTATCCGTAATCAATGCCGGATTTGGTCGCACTGGCACCATGTCTATTAAAATCGCACTGGAGAAACTGGGCTTTGGCCCCTGTCATCATATGGAGGAAGTCTTTAAGAATCCGACACAGTTGCCCTATTGGCAAAAAGCAGCTAATGGTGAAGTGATGGACTGGGATGAGGTTTTTCAGGGTTATAGCTCCGCTGTCGATTGGCCAAGTGGTCATTATTGGAGGGAGCTTGCTGAATTCTACCCTGAGTCTAAAGTGTTACTAAGTGTTCGCCCGGCAGAGCACTGGTGGTCAAGTTATTCGGAAACGATTAAAAAGCTACTCGAAATCAGGGATGAAATACCGGACGAACATCCTCGTTCGATCCTGAACATGGCGAATCAAATCATCACACAACAAACATTTAACGGCTCTGCAGCGCATAAAGATCAGGTTTTGGCGGCTTACCAAAAAAGAATTGATGAGGTAAAAGCAGCGATCCCGGCAGACCGTTTGTTGATTTTCCAAGTCTCAGAGGGATGGACACCGCTGTGTGAATTCCTGAAAGTCCCCATCCCAGAGGCTGATTTCCCCCGAAGCAATGCGAAGGTAGAGTTCTGGGATATATTTGGTGGCAGATAACATATTTTGGTGTTTATCCATACAAGGCATAGGCTCTATACATATCACCAGGGTTGACATAACCCACCGCTATTCCTAATTTATGTCATCTTGGTGATTTGAAATTCCGAGGTTTCTGCCGTTTATGATCAAACCCAAAGCCATTGACCACATCGTTTTACGCACTGATCGATATCAGGAACTCATCGACTTTTACTGTCGAGTATTGGGTTGTGTTCTCGAGCGAGAGACCGCTGAAGCATTAGGCCTCACGCAGCTTAGAGCTGGACAGTCATTGATCGATATTGTGGATATCAATGGCAAACTGGGCCAACAAGGTGGGCCTGCACCGCAGCTCCTGGGCAATAATGTCGATCACTTTTGTCTGCAGATCGAGCCCTTTGAAGAGCGCGAACTGCAAGACTACTTGAAAAATTGTGGTGTGGAAGCCGGTGAATTTCAGGACAGATACGGTGCTCAGGGAATGGGACGTTCAATTTATATCAAAGATATCGCAGGAAATACCGTAGAACTTCGCTCAATCGCATAAAATGCACTTCTCCAAAGCGGGCATATTGCCAGCGCAACAATATATGTACGTACTCAACAGCGAGTAAAAAATGTTTTCTGCATTAAAAAAGTCTGTCGCCAGCAAGCCTAAATTTTCTGAGATACAAGCGAATATATTAGCCGGTTTAACCGTTGGTGTTATTGCGCTACCGCTATCGATGGCGCTGGCCATTGCCAGTGGCGTCCCTCCCCAGCACGGTCTTTATACCGCGATTATCTCTGGTGTTTTTATTGCTCTCTGTGGTGGTTCAAAGGTAAACATCTCGGGACCCACCGCAGCATTTGTCGTTGTACTATTGCCGATTGTTCACCAGTTTGGTCTAGGCGGATTACTGGTTAGCGGCCTTATGGCAGGAATTGTTTTAATAGTGATGGGCTTGGGCAGGCTTGGAAAGCTGATTGAAATTGTGCCCTACCCCGTCATTATCGGATTCACATCAGGTATTGGCGTGGTTATAGCCACCTTTCAAATAAAGGATTTTCTCGGCCTCGATATAACATCGTTGGATGGCGACTATCTGGATAAACTATTCTTGATTGTGTCTTCATTGCCAACGGTTAACTGGCAGGAAACCCTGATCGGCGGGATAACCATTGCAACATTCATACTGTGGCCCAAATTACGAACAAAAATACCTGGGCATCTAATCGCCCTACTTGTAGGTTCTGTCACTGCATGGCTACTTAGCCTGTTAAGCCTGGATTTTTCCGTGGCAACGATAGGCAGTCGATTTCACTACGATATCAATGGCATTACGGGTAATGGGATACCGGCAATCTTGCCCGGTTTTGAGTGGCCATGGAATTTACCGGACGCCAACGGCAAACCAATCGGAATAAGCTTTGATCTGGTTAAACTGCTGCTACCCTCAGCCATCACCATTGCCATACTGGGCTCGCTCGAATCACTGTTATGTGCGGTAGTCGCTGATGGGATGACAGGAAAGAAACACAGCCCCAATGATGAACTTATCGGACAGGGTATCGGCAACATCATTGCACCTTTCTTTGGCGGAATACCTGCGACGGCAGCCATTGCCCGCACAGCGGCAAACATTAAGGCCGGCGGCAGTTTACCCTTAGCCTCCCTGGTGCACGGTCTGTTTATTCTCGGCTCTATATTGGCACTTACACCTTTGCTGGCATATATCCCGATGGCTTCGATGGCGGCGCTATTATTGGTTGTTGCTTGGTATATGAGCGAAGCAAAAGACTTTGTCCGGACGATAAAGATCGCCCCGAGGGATGACGTCGTTGT
Organism: Cellvibrionales bacterium UBA3090; assembly: GCA_002367235.1. Taxonomy (GTDB): domain Bacteria; phylum Pseudomonadota; class Gammaproteobacteria; order Pseudomonadales; family Porticoccaceae; genus Porticoccus. The sequence continues at coordinate 18,797 of DFBC01000117.1, read as the reverse complement.
TCTCATTCTCTGTTTTTTACTGACCGTATTATTTGATATGACCATTGCCGTGGCAGTCGGCATTGGTCTGGCAGCCATGTTGTTTATTCGCAGAAGCATCACCCTGACCAGTACAACGAAGATTGAGACAGACCACGAAGCCTACGGCGATATTTCCGAGAATATTGCGATATATGACATTAACGGCGCACTGTTCTTCGGCTCCGCCCAAAAGGCACTACAAACCATTTCGATGGTCACACCGAACCTTCGGGTGGTCATACTCGATATGTCCGAAGTCAATATGCTGGATATGAGCGCTATTGTTGCAATGGAGTCGATCAAAGAGAGCCTTGAAAAACAACAGGTCAGTTTAATCATCAATAACCTGCAACCCAGGATGGTGTTAAAACTAAGGCGCGCAGGCATCAGGAATAACCCTACAGATATTCAATTCTCAAGAACGCTGGAAGATGGTATTGCCATGGCCAATGAAATACTCCAGCGGCCACCTACGCATGGGCTGTAAGCATGGCATTCATTCGTATATCCACTTTTTGTCAGACATTCACCCACTCCAACCAAGCTATCCATTGATCTAAAAGGGTTTTGCAAACAACTTTTGCAGGTTAATGTACACAAGCCAATTGTGCATCGTTAACAACCCAATGTTTTTGGAGCCTAAGTTATGGAAAAGACTGAAATTACCGAAGAAATGATTTTCGAATGCTTTGCGGCCGCGTGCAAATCCGACGATATGACCATGACGGCAGAGTCTTTTGTGGATGTCGAAGAGTACGAAAACAGGGTCATGTACCCTGAGTTTGCCCGCTGGGCAAGTCAGGCGGGTTATCCTGAGTTAGCGACGCTGTTTCGTAAAGTGGCGGGCGAAGAGAAACTTCATGCTGTATGGCTGAGAGAGCTTTACACCGACATCGGTATTCCCCGGCGAGGTGAGGATACCCAGCGCGCCATTGATGCTCTGGAAACCATCCGGGCAAATTGCGATGCCCTCATCGCGTTAAATCCTGAAGGCGTGGTAGAAAAAGCACTCACTGTTGCGATTAGAGTGGAAGAAAGAGAGTATCAGGATATTTATCCACACTTTCGTGACCAAGCTCTCGAGCAGCAAGACGCTAAAACTGCAGCGGTCTACCAGAAGGTCATCGATTCCGAATGCCAGCATGCACAGTGGTTTCAGACTGCGCTGAGTGACTTCCGCTCGACACAAGCTCAAGCTACGGCCTGAGACATTATGTGAACATCACGTACACAAATGCTTCGACTATCAAGTGGTGGCAGGCACTTAATCCTGCCATTTACTTGGTGTCTATATTACCCGGGGTAGCCGTCTGGTTGGTGGCAATCAATCCTGTTTCTCATCTCGCATTGTGGCCAGCCACTTTTGCCGTGGTGTTACTACAACACGGTGTCAATTTATTAAACGACGCTAAAGACTGGCAATTAGGTGCCGACACAGAAAAATACGACTCCTGGGTTCATAGACATAATGGCAATGTATCCATCGTTTTCTACCACGGGCTGATCAGTTTACTTACCGGAGGTATTCTGGGTCTGTTGATTTTAGTCTTACACCAGCAACTGTGGATACTGGGTTTTGCCCTGCCCCTGGTTATTTTGGGCATTATGTATAACGCTGGACGCCACCCACTTTCTTACACTGCATTAGGTGAATGGGCCACGGCGCTCTGCTATGGCCCGGGAGTCTTTGGCGGATTATGGTTTATAGCAGGACAACCATTTAACTGGGTCGCTCTCTTCGGTATGGCTGCATTTTCTGCTTTTTCCACGGCGCTGCTGTTTTCCCATCAACCGCCACAAATCGAAACTGACCGTCAGGCAGGGAAAAACTCATTTGCTGTTCGTCACGGAGAATCGATGACCTATCGCGTATCTACGGTGCTGTTCATTACTTCATTAGTTTTACTGGTAATGGCGTGTTCGGAATCAAGAAATAGTCTCACCATGATAATTTTTATCCTAGGCGCTATCGCCGCTTCAATGTGGATTACACGAGTTGATCCAAACCCAAAACGAATACTGTTGTCTGCCACATTGGTTTTTCTGGTCAGTTTGCCGACGATTTATTTATGACAGATAGCTTCGAGCGATTATCAGTAAAGCCGCAACCTGAAAACAATCACTCCCCGATACCTTTAATAATTGCGGCCTCCTAGTGGCGGATAAATGACCCAGGCCTCCCAGTTTGTTGTTCTGATGAACCAGCATATAATCCTTAAATGAGCTCTCGGTATTAACTAGACATTTCAAGTTTCTAGTATAGGACTGAGTGTTAAATGGAGACCCACAGGCAATCCCATGGACTTACTCAGCCAACTATCCTTCCCTTCGCTTTCTGATAAAGATTACGACAAACAGCTGCCTGCGCTTCAACGGCAACTGGCAAGACTTCAGGTTTCACTGTTTTTGCAAAAGAAACGGGCCTTGATTGTGCTAGAGGGAACCGATGCAGCGGGAAAAGGCGGCGCTATCCGCCGAATGATTCAGTCCATGGACCCAAGGGGCTATCGGGTTTACCCCATTGGACCGCCTTCAGAATCTGAGGCCGAACGCCATTACCAACAGCGGTTCTGGCGACGCATACCCAAAAATGGGCAGTTGGCCATATTTGACCGCTCCTGGTATGGCCGAGTGCTGGCAGAACGCGTAAAGAACCTTGCTACTGAACAAGAATGGCAACGAGCCTATCGGGAAATTAATAATTTTGAAGGCCTGTTATTTGACGATGGCATTATCATCATCAAACTGTTTCTACATATCAGCAAGGAAGAACAGCGTGAACGTTTTATTCACCGCTGGAAGAACCCGGATAAGCAGTGGAAACTAACGCTTGAAGACCTTGAAGCCCACAACCTATACAGCGACTATGCTGAAGCGTTTGAAGACATGCTGAAAAAAACCTCAGTCGAGGGTAGAGAGTGGCAGGTTATCCCCGCAAACAATAAAAACTATGCTCGGATCTGTGCATTGAGTAAAACCATTGAACAATTATCAAAAACTATCAGCCTGGATAGCGTAGAAAAACCTTCTAAAGAATTATCTGAACGAGTCAATAAGCTGTTACTGACAAACATTTAATATCTCGTGCCGATCAACAGGCATTAAATATTTAAATACTCTCTAGGGGTGCGCCTTGGCATCCGGGTTAACAATTCATAGCTGATTGTCCCAGCACAGGCGGCCACTTCATTCACAGACAAGCCCTTCCCCCAAAGAATCACCTCATCGCCCAAGGACACACCCGGGAGATCGGTTACATCCACCGTAATCATATCCATTGAAACCCGGCCAGCCAGAGGACAGCGCTGCCCATTAATCAATACCGGTGTACCATTCGGGGCGTGAAGGGGGTAGCCATCGCCATAGCCAATGGCAATAGTGGCAATACGTGTGGGCCGATCGGCCATCCAAGTAGCCGCATAACCAACGGTTTCACCTGGCTGGATATCCCTCAGTGCAATCACCGCAGATTTGAAGGTCATCACCGGTAGCAGACCATCGGCTTCGGGGTGTGAAGAAGGAAATGGTGAGCTGCCATAGAGCATAATACCGGGGCGATTCCAATCGACTCTGGTTTCGGGCCAGCCCAACAGCCCTGCTGAGTTGGCAAAACTTCTTGGCGCACACATATCGCCCATACCCTGAGCCATTCTAGCCAATTGTACCGAAGTGAATTCATTATCAAGCTCATCGGCACAGGCAAAGTGAGTCGCAACCACGATACCTCCTGCAACATTGGCCGAGGCTGCCAAATCACGGTAGGTGGAAATCAGCTCATCAGGTTGTATGCCCAGGCGATGCATACCGGTATCGACAAAAATCCAGATGTTTAGCGGAGAGTACCGTATCGAAGACGCCAATCTAGCCTTTATGATGGCTTGCTTCTGCTCCTGATTAACCACGGAGAGAGAAAAGTCCTGTTCAGACGCCATCAGAATTTCGTCTTCAGAAAACGCACCTTCGAGCAGATGAATCGGGTTTTTAATACCCGCCTCTCGCAGCTCAAGAGCTTCTTCAATACAAGCAACGCCAAAAGCCGGCACCAAATCCTGAAGTGCACGGGCAACGGAAACAGCACCATGACCATAAGCATTGGCCTTAATAACGGCCATATTTTTAGCGTTGGGAGAGAGACCATTAGCCAACTGGTAATTGTGGCGAAGTGCTGCCAGGTCGATTAATGCTTTTGCTGGTCTGGACATACGGTTATCTGTATTACTCGAATATTCACACACTGTCAGACTTGGTCTATTAAACCGTCAGAATGCATGGCTAGTAGTTTAATTTACCTGCGGAATAAATAGTCTGTGCAGCCAACCACACATCACCTATTTCACCGTTATTGATGGGTTTACCATCCACCTCAATGACTGGAACTATTTCCTTGGAGGAACTGGTAACCCAAACCTCATCGGCGTCGAATACTTCGTCCATGGTAACAGTACGTTCTTCCACGGGAATAGAGCCATCCTTACGCAATAGGTCCAGCAGAATATAACGGGTGATACCGGGTAAAATCTGGTTATCCAGCGGAGGGGTTATCACGACACCATTCTTGACGATATAGGCATTACAGGCACTGGCTTCCGTGAGTTCATTCCGCTCGTTATACAACAATGTCTCGTTGGCACCCTGCTGGTAACCATGCTGGAAGTGCATGACATTGCCCAGCAATGCGGTGGACTTAATTTGGCAGCGCTCCCAACGTAAATCACGACTGGTTGCCACTTTGTAGCCCACCACTTTCGACTTATCCGCCACCGGTGCTGGTGGAATTTCGAAGGCAAAGGCAAAGACTGTGGGAGCCACACCCTCAGGGTAGGCATGAAACCGCTTGGTATCTGCCCCGCGGCTTACATGCAGGTAAAGCGCCAGATTGCCAGAACCATTTTTTTCAATCAGGCTATCGCAAACGGCTTTCCATTGCTGGTGGGACCAACCCAACTCAATACCAATGGCATTCATGCCATTATTCATACGGTCAATATGGGGTGCAAAGCCGACCATTTGGCCGTTATAAGATGGCACAACTTCATAGATACCATCACCAAATAAAAACCCTCTGTCCATGGGCGATATTTTCGCTTCGGCCATGGGCAGATATGAACCATCCAGATAAACAATGCTCATCGTGCCCTCCTTTCGCCTATGCCCATGCGCTCAATACCGTGGTTTAAAAACTCGTTTCAGACACGGTAAGCACAATAAAAAAGCCAGAAATACTATCAGTGAGACCATAATCAGGCAAAGTAAATTCCTCTCTTTTCATATTCACTCTCACCACAATGATTAAAACCTCTAGCAAAACCCCGCCAATTGTCTCAATTGCTGAATCAGTTTGTCTGTGTCCTCACAGGGTAAGCCATCTTCAGTTAGCGTTTTGCAGCGAGTGACGCCATCGACACTGCCCCTCTCCACCAGATATTCCAACACGGCGCGGTTATTCCAACCACCCAACCAGTCCGTCCCGGTCCAGAGAGAAAGCATGGCAACCAACCCGTGTGCCGCCCAATTGGACACATCGGCTATCACGAGCTCATCACAGGTTGTTACAGATGGAATAATATCTAACGCTGACACTGCCTCCGATATATTCCCCATTCCAAGCTCATTACCCCCATCGCCAATCGGCACTACCGGGCAACTAGCCAGACGTACAAAATCATCAAAAAAGATCGTTTGAGAACTAATGTCTTCTCCGCGCATATTGTAGTAACAACCATCCGCAGCCTGTCCGGGTAATTCAATGGTGATGATGAGCTCTGGTTTAAGTGCAGCTAGATCCTGTATAGCTTGTGGATCCGACTCGCTCTTTAGCTCATTACCAGGTACAAGTTCATGCGTTCGATAATCTTTACTTAGCGCTCTTGCCAAAGGGCTTCCACAAACCAGTATGGGCGTTGAACCCATCGCCTCCATCAACCGATACAGTGCTATAGCGCCAACGGGCCCATCGGTTTCGAAGGTATTGTTAACCGGGAACCCGGTACCAATTAATACCGTGCCCTTACAATCCAATAGCATTCTTGCTGCACGCAGGCAATATCCTGGGGAGAGTGCTGGCTGTACGGTCTTCATTCCCCGTAAATTACGACTGACCAACAGATCTTCTATCTGCTGGCTGAGAATAAAGTCCTGGTTTGTAACCATAACGCACCCTCAACACGGTTGCAGCGTTGTCTCTCGAAAATAGTCCGCCGACAAATGCAGTATAGTCTGCGCCTGCTCCACAGTGATTAATTCGAAAGACACTTTGCTGCCGGGTGTAAGCTGTGCCAGCTGGGCTAGGTCCAGCGAAAGTACTGAACCCAATTTTGGATACCCACCAATCGTTTGTCGGTCTTGCATAAGAATAATGGGCTGGCCATCCGGTGGCACCTGTATGGCGCCAAGACAAATTCCCTCGGATAGAATGCCCCCTACATCGGCACTGATTGCAGTACCTTCAAGACGACACCCCATGCGGTCTGATTGGGACGAAACACTATATTCGTGGCTAAAAAACCGCTGCTGCTGTTCAGCGCTGAAATAATCTTGCTGATAACCCAGTATCACTCTAAGAATGGCACGCTGCCCATATAAGGGCCGATAACCCTCTGGCAATACAAGACAATCCTCTGACGGGTCTTGCCTACAGGGCAGGAAATCACCTGACTGCAACTTGTTGCCATTCAGTCCCCCCATAGCTTCACGCACCACCGTGGCCGTACTGCCTAACACAGCCGGAATGTCTAATCCGCCTGCGACAGCAAGGTATGCCCTCATTCCCCTACTGGCATACCCCAGCTCAATTCTATCGCCGGCTTTAACCGGATAACTACGCCACGGAGACCTCGGACTTTGGTTAATGCTAATCGGCATGTCTGCACCACAGACCGCAATCCGGGTAGCGACATTGGACTCCAGCACCAAACCACCCACATTAACTTCAAGTGCGGAAACACCGAGCGCATTACCACACAACCGGTTGGCCCAATGAAATGCCAATGGGTCGGCGGGCCCTCCGGTGGTGAGCCCAAGCTGGTGTGAACCAAAACGACCTTCATCCTGTATTAGTGTAAAAACCCCCGGTTGAAGAACACTAAAGCCCTGACCACTCACAGCTCACCACCTAATGCTAGGTATTCCTGCCGATCAACCCCAACGAAACGCACCCGATCACCCACTGCCACAGGCATACTTGGGATTGCATTAAGGTCAAACATGGCGGTGGGACAACGCCCTATCAGATTCCACCCACCGGGTGATGCCGCCGGGTAAACAGCGGTTTGTCGATCAGCAATGCCCACCGCACCACGGGGTACCAGGCCCCTTGGCGTAGCCAACCGGGGCGTAGCAATACGTTCATCCACCTGCCCAAGATAGGCAAAACCGGGAGCAAAGCCAATGGCATAGACCCGGTATTCCCGAGCCTGATGCAAGGCAATAATTTCATCCACAGCAAGCCCGGTCTGACCCGCTATCACCTGTAAATCAGGGCCTGACTCAAGGCTGTAATAAACAGGTAACTCTACGAGAGAGCCGTCCTGCACGTCGACATGATCAAGTTCCTGTAAAAGGTCACGGATTTGATCGCGAATTCGATTGATATCTGTCTGGAATACATCATAAACAACCAGCAGTGAGGCATAAGAAGGGACGAGGTCGACCAATACTGGAGCCAATGCCTCTTCAAGCAAAAGGACCGCTCTCTGGACTTTGGCAGAGACCGCAGGACAAACCGCTTGGTCAAAATAGATGATTAGTGCATTTTCACCAGCAACAGTGATATTCATTCGTCAATTAATTTCCTGATATCACTAATGGCCTTTACCCCTTCAGAGTTATCGCCATGAACACAGAGGGTGTCGGCATTGAGTATCAACTTGTGTCCACCCACGGTGGTTACCGCCCCCTCATTTTTCAATTGAGAGGCCTGGGCCAGCATTTTTTTTCTACTGTGTACGGCACCAGATTTGGCCCGCGATAACAACCTGCCATCATCGTCATAACAGCGATCGGCAAAAGCCTCAAACCACAGCTCTATTCCCAACCTCTCTGCTTCAGCCCTGTGCTCTTCTGCCCAAGGCGTTGCCAACAACATTAACTTTACAGGCCGATAAAAGGACGCAACAGATTCCATCACCGCACGACGCACAACGGCATCTGCCATCATGTCGTTATAAAGTGCGCCATGAGGTTTCACATATTGCATTTCCAGTCCCTGGCTTTTGGCCATACCGTCCAGTGCCGATACCTGGTAATGCATCAGCGACATAATTTCTTCGGGAGGATGACTCATTGAACGGCGGCCAAAGCCAACTAAATCGGGGTAGCCTGGATGAGCACCTATCATGACACCATGCTCGCCAGCAAGCTTAAGGGTTCGCTGCATCACCAGATGATCGCCCGCGTGAAAGCCACAGGCAATGTTGGCCTGGTCAATATGCGGCATCACAGCCTCATCCATACCCATGGTCCAGGCACCAAAGCTCTCTCCCAGATCACAGTTAAGCAGTAGTGGCATATTAATCTCCGATAATACGAATTTGCTCTATAGCGACAACGCTCTAACTTAGAGGATAGCTAATTGGCTGTTTTTTACGTCGGTCACAAGCATACAGCCCGGGCTATGGGTAATACACAAGGGTGGCCGAGCCTGTTCCAGTGCGACCTGGGGTGTTACCCCACAAGCCCAAAATACGGGAAGTTCATTAGGCTTAATGGTTACTGGATCACCATAATCAGTTTTGTTGATGTCACTTATACCGATTAACGATGGGTCGCCTAAATGAATGGGGGCTCCGTGCACCGAAGGGAAGCGGGTACAAATTTGAACGGCGCGTATTGCATCGGCGGCCAGAAATGGCCGCATACTAACAACCATCTTGCCACTAAATCTTCCGGCTGGCTGACACTCTATATGGGTTCGGTACATCGGCACATTAACCGCCTCCGTGACGTTGCGAACGTCTAACCCATCCGCCAGGAGAGCCTCTTCAAATGAGAAGGAGCAGCCCAGCACAAAGGTCACCAAATCATCACGCCACAGATCGGCGATATCGGGTACTTCACCCACCATTTCTCCATCCCTAAAAATACGGTAGCTGGGGAGATCGGTACGGATATCCAAATCATGAGCTAAAGACGGCAACCTGGGATCGCCGACATCCGCCATTCCAACCAGCGGACAGGACTTGGTATTAAACTGACAAAATTGTAAAAACTCACTGGCCCAATCACGAGGTAAAATCACCACATTACCCTGAACAAACCCTGGGCAGTACCCGGAGGTATTACCAGAATATTCACCGGCTCTAATCCGATGGCGAAGCTCAAGCGGTGAAATATCAAAAGGCATAAGTTACTCCAGCCAGGCAAGAATCATTGAAACAATAAAAACCCTTTTCAAGCCTTGAAATTCAATCCGCTATATTCAACCACTTAACGACCCGACATGGCCATACCCAAGGTAAGGTAGGGGTGCTCGATCTGAAAATAGTCTGCGTTAGAGTAATTAAATTACTCTTGGCCAGTTTACTGCTAAATCAGGGACAAACTGAGTAAATTGGAATAGAAGCAGACTAACCCACTAACCATTAGAGCCGAATAGATCGACTCTAATGTATTACCCAAGCTAAGCACAGGATGGCGGTTCTATAAGCGGCCGCTTAATGGGTTATGAGTACCGACCTTCATTCCGGTCACCCTTGAGGCAACTGATTTGCGCGGTCCATGCATCAGCCATCAGCTTGCTAAAATCACGGTGCCCAATATGTAATAAATGGCTGTGATCCCCACCTTCAATATAGACATCCTTCAGCTCCAATAAAGCGTTATCTATGATCACATCCATCTTGAAGGCCTCTCCTAGGCTAGGAATGGCCCCCTCTTCACAGTCCGGAAATAATCCTGACAACTCATCTTCTGACGCGATCTCATACTCGTGCTGCCGACCATATTTTAACCATTCGAGAACCAGCTGGTTAGATGCGGGTATAACACACATGGAATATTCATTCCCCCTTTTGACCACCACAGCCTTAGCCAGTTTTTCTGCCGGCACATTAGCCTCTCTGGCTGTCGCCAAAGAGCTGCCAGTAATGGCGTGTTCTAGCACCTCGTAATTTACATCCTTCTGGCTCAGATAATCCGTAACTGCTGAAGAAACACTCATTTTAGGCCACCTCGCTCAAGCTACAATTACACCTCTTAACTAGTATAGTTACCATCTCGCAAGGCATAGGCTTAATAATGATTAAATCTATCAACGACTATTCGACATACCCCTACATCAGTTCTCCATTAGAAATAATGCTATAAATAACAATGAGATAAGCTATAAAACGACAAATATCTATTAATCTTTAAGACCAATCGTAAAAACAAGGCTCCGGTTACGCCAGAAACACCTCTGACTCTGAACACGCCCTCAGTCCTATCAAAAAAGTTCGGCCGACTATCTCGTTAAAAAAATGAGAGGTTAAAGCGGTAACTCATCAAACCAACAAACAATTTTTTGCTTCATAGCCCTTTGTTAAGTGTTCCTTAAGAATTTACCACTAATCTACTAATTAACCATTGGGTAATAGGACAAACCATGTCTACCATTCTTTCATCGAGCACTAACTTGGCAGAGCGTTCCGTTGTCATAAACAACGGGGCCAGCCGTCGCTTTCATCAGCTTCTGAATCACACCCCTGAAGTTGATCTCGACTATGCCGACACACAGAGGCGACCAGAAATTGAACGCTATATTGCCGACCAATTTCAGACAGCCTATGGCGCTGCCATTAGTTACTTCATGCCTTTGATGCTGAGCCTTAGGTGCAATGATCAACTCAGTGCCGTGACAGGTATCTGCCCAGCAGGCAATCAACCTTTGTTTATAGAACAATACTTTGAAGGTTCTATTGAAGGGGAAATCAACCGATTTTCCGTTCCCCCGGTAACGCGTGAGAACATCGCAGAAATAGGTAATTTAGCCGCCACACACCACGGGGCCAGCCAATTATTATTTATCCTTCTGGCGTCAATCCTACATCGGGCTGGGTTCGAATGGCTGATATTTACAGGTACACCTCAAGTACAAAAATCTATCGGTCGCCTCGGCTTTGAACTACACCCTATTGCCGAAGCACACCCACTAAAGATCAATAACTTTGAGATTAAAAATTGGGGCACCTATTACGACAACAAACCCTATGTCGTTGCCGGGAATTTAGCCCATGCAATGGACACCATCGGCAATCGGCAATTGCTAAAAGGCATGCTGTCGCTATATCAGAATCGTATCGAAACGTTGGCCAGTCTAATCAGCAATGAAAGAGAGACTAATGACCAGTATTATTTCGCAGCTTAAGCACCTCTACACCGGCGATCAGACCGTAGCCAGGGATACTAAAAACACCCTAAGCTGCGACGACCTGACAAAACGATGCTCAGAGATGTCAGCTATTTTGGCTGAAAATAATATCAAGAGCCTGGTACTTCACAGCGACAACAGTCTGAATTGGCTTACGATAGATCTTGCTTGCCAGGATATGGGTATCACCCTGCTCCCACTGCCCACTTTTTTTTCTATTGCACAGTTGAAGCACGCCCTTCAAAGTACCCCCATTGATGCCATAATCACTGACAACTCGGCACTCCCCTGCCTTCTGGACGATAGAGACGACCTTAATCACCAGTGGATTCTCGAGGACCTACTACTCGTCACTCTTAATAACGACAATAGCTCATTCCAACTACCAGAAAACACAGGAAAAATAACCTATACCTCCGGTTCTACGGGTTCGCCAAAAGGTGTCTGCCTGAGTAACGAGCAACTACTTAAACAGGCGAAATATTTAGCCAGTGCCGTCGGCCTATCGCAACCACGACACCTGTGTCTGCTGCCCCTAAGTACACTACTGGAGAATGTAGCTGGTCTATACGCCCCAATATTGGCTGGCGGAGAGGTCATTATTCCCTCGCTGGAAGAAATTGGTTTTAACGGTAGCTCATCACTTGTCGGCCAGAAGATGACTGCGCTGATCACCCATTTTCAACCCAATAGCTTGATACTCACCCCGCAAATATTACTTCTGCTGATCACCGCGGTGAACTCGGGATGGCAGCCACCCACAACACTCAGATTTGTCGCAGTGGGCGGTGGCAAAGTCGCTCCCGATCTATTGGAAAGAGCCTGGAGTATCGGAATACCCGTCTACGAAGGTTATGGTCTTTCGGAGTGTGCTTCTGTGGTCAGTTTAAACACTCCTAGAAAACAGCTTTTGGGGAGTTGTGGCACACCCCTTCCTCATCTCGATGTTCGTATCGAGGACGGAGAAGTCGTTGTAGCAGGTAACTCGATGTTAGGTTATGTCAACGAATCTGACAGTTGGGAACAAAAACCTATTCATACGGGTGATATTGGTTCACTGGATGAGTCGGGCTTCCTTCATATTAATGGCCGGAGTAAAAATTTACTGATCTCAAGTTTTGGTAGAAACATCAGCCCAGAGTGGGTGGAATCGGAATTCCTATCGAACCCTGAATTTTCAGACTTCGTGGTATTTGGAGACGATCAACCCTACTGCGTAGCATTGTTGTCGGCCAGATCGCCACAAATTACCGATGATCAGTTGCAACAGATCGTCGATAGAACCAATCAAAATTTGCCTGACTATGCCCGCATCCAAAAGTGGTACCGGCTACCACGGCCACTCAGATCAGAGCAACAACTCGTCACAGAAAATGGCAAACCAAAAAGAACCGCTATCGCCAATCACTACGCCCCTAAGATTCAGCGTTTATACCGGGACGTTCCCCAAACAACGAACGCATAACATCAACAGCATAAAAGGTCTCCAATGGCATTCTTTGACACCCTCGACAACGAAACGAGAAACGCGCAACAAGTTCTTCTCAGTGCACCCATAATCGAAAAAAGCCTATCGGGAAATATCACCCTGGATGATTATGTCGCTTTTCTCAAACAGGCCTACCACCACGTCAAGCATACGGTTCCGCTGCTAATGAGCGTTGGAGCCAAATTGCCCGAGGACAAGGAGTGGTTACGTGAGGCCGTCGCCGAGTATATTGAAGAAGAGCTGGGGCATCAGGAGTGGATTCTCAACGATATCGCCGCATGCGGTTACGACAAAGAAGCGGCCCGCAACAGCACCCCGGACATAACAACCGAATTAATGGTGTCCTATGCCTACGATATGGTGAACCGGGTAAATCCAGTTGGTTTCTTTGGTATGGTCCAGGTACTTGAAGGAACCAGTGTCAATATTGCCGAACAAGCCGCAGATAAAATACGAGCCACCCTGTCATTACCCAAAAGTGCCTGTTCCTACCTCTATTCTCACGGATCTCTGGATCAGGAACATATTAAGTTCTTTGAAAACCTGATGAACAAAATAGAAGATCCCAGTGAGCAAGCGCTGATTACCCACGCAGCAAAGGTATTCTATCGGCTCTACGGCGATATTTTCCGTTCCCTCAATACCGATCACCAAATACCAACAATTAATCAGTAGATAGAGAAACGGCAATGAACCTCAAAGATAAAACAGTGTTAGTGACCGGGGCATCTGGTGGAATTGGTGCGGCTGTCGCGCAGGCCCTAGACGACCAGGGTGCTCAATTAATTCTGGTTGGTCGAAAAGAACAAGCACTGCAAACGCTGGCAAAAAAAATAGCCGGCACCCCTATCATTATCATTGCAGATCTCAACACCTCAGAAGGCCGAGAACTGATTATCAAACAATGCATACAATCTACCGGCCTCGATTTAATGATCAATCTAGCCGGCATTATGGATTTTCAGTTTTTTGAGCAACAGTCCGTAGACTCTATTGAAAAAATCATGGTCACCAACCTGCTATCACCAATGCTGCTTTGCAACCGATTGTTACCCCTATTAAAGCAAAAGCCTGAAGCGGCTATTGTGAATGTAGGATCAACCTTTGGCAGCATAGGCCATCCGGGGTTCACTACCTACTGCGCCAGTAAATTTGGCCTGAGAGGTTTCACCGAAGCACTTCAAAGGGAGCTAGCAGACACGACTATTAAAGTGTTGTATCTGGCACCCAGAGCAACAGATACCACACTTAACTCACACCAGATAAATAAATTAAATGATGCTCTTGGCAACGCAACTGATACCCCTGTGCAAGTAGCCCAAGAACTAATCACGCTGCTTAAATCAAACAAACATCACCGCTATGTCGGCTGGCCAGAAAAACTATTTGTAAAATTAAACGCTTTATTTCCAACGATAGTTCACTCGGCCCTCGTCAAAAAAATTCCGATTATTAGACAGTTTACCGACCAGTAAGATAAGGATCCCTATCAATGAAACAACCCACTATCAGCACCCTTGTAACCACGCTTCTACTTTTGAGTCTGTGTTCTGGGCCGACCTGGGCGGACTTAAACCAGGACATAACCAGGCTTCAGCATCGCTGGGCTGAGGTCAACTATCAACTGCATGAAAAAACCAAGCTCGCAGCATTTGAAACACTCATGGCAGATGCTGAAAAAGTAGTAGCCAATTATCCTAATGCTGCTGAAGGCTGGATCTGGCAAGGCATTATTAAATCGACTTACGCTGGAGCGAAAGGTGGACTCGGTGCACTTTCTCTTGCCAAAGCATCCAAGAAAGATCTTGAACGCGCCCTAAGCATTGAACCGGAAGCCCTGAATGGTTCAGCCTATACTAGCCTGGGAACGCTCTATTTTAATGTACCCGGCTGGCCCATCGGATTTGGTAATGATAAAAAAGCTGAAGAGCTGCTCAGAAAGGCGCTCGCTATAAATCCTAATGGTATTGATAGCAACTATTTTTTCGGCGATTATCTTATCCAGGAGAAACGTTTTCAGGAAGCGAAAGTCTATCTCCTAAAGGCACAAAAGGCCGCGCCTCGTCCTAACCGCCCACTAGCTGATGCGGGCAGGCAAAAAGAGATCGCTAATGCTCTGGCCACTATTGAGAAAAAACTCTCACATTAACTGAGAAAAGATGCAAATACTTATTGTGGAAGACGACAGGCCTCTTGCCAGAGGCCTGCAAACTGCATTGCAAAAACAGGGGTATACCGTCAACCATGTGGAAAATGGCAAGGATTGCCTGCATGTCATTGCCACCGAACAGCCCGATATCGTCGTACTTGATCTTGGGTTACCCGACATGGACGGACTTATCGTTCTTCAGAAAATACGTAAAAAATCGACCTCGCTGCCTGTCATTCTACTGACAGCCAGAGATAGCATTGATGATAAGGTTCAAGGATTAGACTGCGGCGCCGACGACTACCTTTCCAAACCCTTTGAGATGACCGAGTTATTGGCACGCTTGCGAGTACTGGAGCGAAGGCTTGGCACAATTCAGTCTGCGCTAATTACCATTGGCGATGTGTCTCTGGATACCACAACCCAGATGGTCACCGCTAAGAACCATGAACTGGAATTATCACGCAAAGAATACATGCTGCTGAAAAGCTTGATGGAAAGCGCGGGGAAAGTCATTACCCGCGCCACTCTAGAAGCTCGTCTCTACAGCTGGGGCGAAGAAGTCTGTAGTAATGCCCTGGAAGTACACATTCACCACCTTCGCAAAAAACTCGGCACTGATTTTATAAAAACTGTTCGCGGTGTTGGCTATAAGGTTCAGCTCACGTGAGGTCTATTCGAGTATTCCTCGTCGCCTCAATACTTGCAGCTCTGACATTATTTAACTTTGTCGCCGCACTTCAAGGCTATAAATCCAGCTTGCATGAAGCAGAAAAACTTTTTGATGACCAATTACTTCACACGGCCAAGCTCATTGCCAAGCTCCCCTTAGATCAGGACACGGACAGCCTTAACCATTTAAGTAACTTCGAATATCAGGTCTGGCATAACAATCAACTTGTCTCAGCATCGAGTAATACAAAAAACACAATAATTACCGATCTCTTTCCAGGCTTTGGAGACGCAAATTTCAACGGCTACCGGTGGAGAACACTCGTCTATTATGATCCAAAAAATGAAAACTGGGTTATCGCGGCAGAAAGATCAGATCTTCGATTTGCTCTCGCCGAAAATGTGGTCATAAAAGCGGTACTCCCCATCGTATTGGGAATACCCATGATTGGGCTGCTTATCTGGCTCATTGTCAGTCGCGGACTAAAACCCCTGAACGACCTTTCTCAGCAATTGAAAGACAAACAGGTTCACGATCTGACGCCCATCGAAACTCCGGCACTAAAAAGAGAACTTGAACAGGTTGTTCATTCCATCAATGCACTGATTGGTCGAGTGGGCGGAGCGCTGGAACGTGAAAAAAGATTCACCACAGATGCTGCGCATGAACTACGGACGCCCATTAGCGCCCTTAAAATTCAACTGCATAACCTGAGAGATGAATTAGCCGTTGATAGTGAACCATTCTTACAATTGCAGTCCGGTGTTGATCGGATGCAACACCTAGTGGAACAATTGCTGTCTTTATATCGCTCCAGCCCAAGTGAATTTTCAAACCTGTTTAACCGAATCAACCTCTACATGCTCGCTCAGGATGTCATAGCAGATCAGCATGATGTATTTGAAAACAAGCACCAGAATTTATCACTGGAAGGCACCGATTGCTTCATTCTAGGTGACAGCTTTACCCTAAGCACTTTACTGCAAAACCTACTCAGTAATGCCAATAAGTACACGCCAGAAGGTGGCAATGTTCTGGTGTCTATCGAAGAAACTGATTCTCAGGTATGCCTAAAGGTTGAAGACTCTGGCCCCGGCATCGCCCCCGAGGATTACAACAAGGTATTTGAGCGTTTTCAGCGACTTAGCAATAACCCCGAAGTGGCAGCAGTTCAAGGCTGTGGACTGGGACTGACTATAGTTAGCCATATCGCTGAATTACATCATGCCAATATCAGTATCAGCGCCTCCCGCTTCGATAGCGGAACGGCTTTTACTGTCCTCTTCAATAAGGCCTTCAAAACTGATGCGCAACCGATGCAAACAGATGTTAATTAAGCTATCCCGGCTAAGACTATTTACGAGCCTGACGCTTAGTCTTATCAGTTGTTATTCAATGGCCGCGACGCCCACCATCGAAATAAAAATTCAGGATCACTTGTTTTTTCCAGCAACGATAGAAATCCCAGCAAACACCAAGGTAAAACTATTGCTCATCAACCTCGATCCAACAGCGGAAGAGTTTGAA
This sequence comes from Cellvibrionales bacterium UBA3090, assembly GCA_002367235.1. Taxonomy (GTDB): domain Bacteria; phylum Pseudomonadota; class Gammaproteobacteria; order Pseudomonadales; family Porticoccaceae; genus Porticoccus. The sequence continues at coordinate 1,594 of DFBC01000117.1, read as the reverse complement.
AGTTACGAACTGAACCGGGAAAAGGTTATTTCTGGTCATCGTAAAGCGGTTATTTTTATTGGCCCTCTCCCGCCGGGTGAATATCCTTTTTTTGGTGAGTTCTACCCAAAAACAGCCCAGGGAAAAGTAGTGGTAACAGCCCCATGACTATAGGCCTATTCCAATTATGTTCCTGAACTCCGTCGTTTTGATTCTCCAGGAAATCCTGGAGGCGGCATTACTGATTAGTGTTCTGCTAGCCTTCACGCGACTCCGGGATGTTGGGCACCGCTGGATCGTTGCCGCCATTATTATTGGTTGCCTGGGGGCCTTTCTTTATGCACTCAATATGGCTCAAATTTCTGAATGGTTTGACTATGTAGGGCAAGAGGTGACAAATGCATTTATACAGCTATCGATCATGTTGCTGTTATCAATTTTCGCTGCCCGGCATCTAGGGCGTCCAGATCATCAACCCAGCCAAGGGCATAACCGTGAATTTATTCTCTGTATGCTATTCATTGTTTCTCTCGCACTGACCAGAGAAGTTTCAGAAATTTTTATCTATATCGGTGGCGCTATAACAGACCCATCAAATGTTCAGCCCACGCTGATTGGAGCGGGCATCGGCGCCGGGATAGGCATCAGTGCAGGCGTTTTAATCTACTACAGCCTGCTTGGGTTACCGTCAAAATGGATAGCCCTTACGGGCTTATTACTACTCTCACTCGTCGCAGGCAACATGGCCTCTCAGGCAACACTATTACTGACTCAGGCTGATTGGCTCCCCTATTCCAGAATACTTTGGGACAGCTCCGAGTTACTTCCCGAGAATTCTGTTTTAGGACATTTGTTATATGCACTCATTGGCTATGAAGCGACCCCATCTTTATATCAAGGGCTCGGCTATGTCATTGGCATGCTGCTAATACTCATAGGTACTAAATTTACCGTTTGGTTAAACAACGCCGCACCGAAATCATAATATGAACAAAATCCAAAACTCATTACCCAAAGTACCAGCGACCCATAGTAAAACGTCTAAGTGGCTGTTCTCGGCCTGTGCCCTGGCGCTAACGTTACAATGCTTGGCAGATGGCGCCGTGGTAGATAAGGTCTATCATCCTTATGTCGATGCACTCGAACAAGAAATAGAATTACGTGCCATCCACCAAGATGACCAACCCGGGGTTGACGATCATTTTCAACTGTATCGCTTTTCCTATGGCAGGGCTTTTGGGGACCGGTGGTTTGGTGAGGTCTATCTGGTTGGAGAAAAATCTGAAGATATGGGGTTCGAGTTAGAAGCCTATGAATTAGAGGCTAAATGGCAACTTACTGAACAGGGTGAATACTGGGCAGACTGGGGATTATTGTTTGAACTTGAAAAAGAAGCTCATGAAAGCATTTGGGAATATTCAACCGGTATATTGGTAGAAAAAGAATGGGGCCAGTGGAGCAGTACAGCCAACTTTATCACCTCCTATGAATGGGGCTCTGATATAGACGATGAAATAGAAACGACTGCTGCCCTTCAACTACGCTATAGACTTTCTCCCTGGCTCGAACCCGCTGTAGAGTTTTATGCCGGCCAAGATACTAACGCGCTAGGCCC
>DFBC01000116.1 GCA_002367235.1 Cellvibrionales bacterium UBA3090 | reverse complement strand
GTAGTAAACAAGCATAAAGGCGAGCACCAACGCCATCCCGATGGTGACGGACTGAATACCCAGGGCAATATTTTCAGCACCGAGTGACGGCCCGATAGTGCGCTCTTCAACAAAATACATCGGTGCAGCCAAGGCGCCAGCTCTGAGCAATAACGCCAGCTCTGAAGCTTCCCGTGGGCTATCTAGCCCGGTAATTCGAAATGACACACCGAGGGCACTGCGAATAGATGCGAGACTGATGATCTTTTTCTCTACATAACGGGTGTGAGTCGCCACCTGTTCGCCGTGTTCATCAGTGTTATATTCGGTGCGGGTTTTGTACTCAATAAAGAGCACCCCCAAACGACGGCCAATATTTTTACGTGAAACGCGGTGCATTCGGGCACCGCCATCACTGTCCAGGGAAATATCGACCTGAGGCATACCATTTTCATCAAAGGCTGAGTTTGCATTTGACACATGGTCGCCGGTGATGACCACCGTTTTTTCCAGCCACGCATCACGAGGGCGAGTAGCGGGGTCACTGAATTCAAATTTCTCACGATTGAGTGACTGGCCAGACTCTGCCTCAAGCCGGAACTCCAAGTTGGCCGTCTTACCAATGATACGCTTGGCTTCTGCGGTATCTTGAACGCCAGGCAACTCAACGACAACGCGATTGCGACCCTGACGTTGAACGATAGGCTCGGACACCCCTAACTCGTTCACCCTGTTGCGCAACGTAGTGAGGTTTTGCTTGAGCGCGTAATCCTCAATCTCTCCAATTGCAGATTCGGAAAGTGCCGAACGAACCACATAGAGTCCACCTTCTTCACTAATCTGGCGGCTCAGATCACGGAAATTCTGGCGAAGAATGTCATTGGCCTTATCCCGTTCTTCCTCTGTATTAAACAGACTAACGATCGTTTTCTTGTCGACCAGCTTGACCGATTTATAACGTAGTTTTTCTGTGCGCATAGTGCTGCGCACTTCGCGCACCATCGTTTCCATCCGGGTAGCCACGGCTTGTTCGGTATTTACTTCCAGCAGGAAGTGCACACCACCACTCAGGTCGAGCCCCAGCTTCATTGGAGAAGCGCCCAACGATGATAGCCAATCGGGTGTAGTTGGCGCCAAATTAAGTGCCACAATATAATCGGATCCTAGGGCTTGCTGGATAATGCGTTTCGCTGACAGCTGATCTTCTCGGTGCGCCAGGCGTATGAGACCATTCTCACCACTGGCCTCACCACCAAAATACTCGATATCCGCTTCAGCCAGAGCCTTGGCCACCTTTGCCATCAACGGCTCATCAATCACAATGCCGCTATCCTGACCAGAAATCTGTACTGCAGGATCTGGCGCATAAAGATTAGGCAGGGCGTAAGTTACCCCGAGGGCAACTACAAGGACAATAAGCAGATTTTTCCATAAGGGGTAATGATTCATTGGACTGTTCTTATGTTGTATCCCGGTCAATTAAGCGGGGCATTATAGGCTTAAATTCATGGATCTTGTCAGAATTGACCGGAAATAATTATTTCCCAACAACTATATAGGGGCATTTACAGCTTTCTCAAGCGGGCGCTCTAGCCCTTGCTCCAGATAAAACTGATTAGTGAAACTTTCCAGTCGATGCTCGGCAATGGCTTGACGTATATCCGACATCAACTTTTGATAGTAGCGCAAATTATGAATTGTGTTGAGCTGAGCACCCAGGATTTCTCCACATTTTTCCAGATGATGCAGATAAGCACGGCTGAAGTTCTGACAGGTATAACAGTCACAATTAGCATCCAATGAATTGGTATCATGTCGATGAACCGCATTGCGAATTTTGATCACGCCAGTGCTGGTGAACAGATGCCCGTTTCGTGCATTACGCGTCGGCATGACACAATCGAACATGTCGATACCGCGGCGAACCGCCTCAAGAATATCCTGAGGCTTACCCACACCCATCAAGTAACGCGGCTTATTCGCTGGCATTTTTGGCGGCAACGTATCAAGAATCCGCAACATATCCTCTTTCGGTTCGCCGACGGACAACCCTCCAATGGCATAACCGTCAAAACCGATCGCCTCAAGTCCCGACAATGAAGCCTCTCGCAAGGACTCATACATCCCTCCCTGAACGATCCCGAATAATGCCGAGGGACTGTCTCCATGAGCGTCTTTACTACGTTTAGCCCAACGCAACGACAACTCCATGGATGTCTGCGCCTCATCCTCGGTGGCCGGGTATGGCGTGCATTCATCAAAGATCATCACCACATCAGCCCCCAACTCCCTTTGCACCTGAATAGACGTTTCTGGATCGAGGAACACCGGGCTGCCGTCAATGGGGGAGCGAAACGAAACACCCTTTTCTGAAATCTTGCGGATATCACCCAGACTAAACACTTGAAAACCACCCGAATCAGTCAGAATAGGCCCAGGCCATTGCATAAAGTCATGGAGCGTGCCTTTTTTACCCGGCTCAGGACTATGCTCCATCACTACTTTTGTTCCCGGGCGAAGCATTAGGTGAAATGTATTGCCGAGAATAATTTGTGCGCCGATCCCTTGAACATCACGCGGCAGCATGCCCTTAACTGTGCCGCACGTCCCCACGGGCATAAATGCCGGCGTTTCAACAGTGCCTCGAGGAAACTGCAAACGTCCCCGTCGAGCATGACCATCAGTAGTATCCAGTTCAAAGGACATAAAGCATTCGCGGTTCATTCAGACAGATCCTCCAGGGGCGGCTGGTCTTCAGCAGCGTTCTGATTCCGGGTCAAAAACATCGCATCGCCATAGCTAAAGAACCGATAACGTTGTTCCACGGCTTCGCGATAAGCGCTCATGATACGGGAATAACCAGAAAAGGCGCTGACCAACATCAGCAACGTAGACTCAGGCAAATGGAAATTAGTTAGCAAGGCATCGACCACCTTAAACTTGTAGCCGGGATAAATAAAAATATCCGTATCTTGGTTTACAGGCTTAATCTGACCACTGGCAGCAGCACTTTCCAAACAACGCACACTGGTTGTACCAATCGCGATGACTCGACCGCCTCGCCGCTGCGTCTCTGCGACTTTTTCACAAACAACGTCTGAGACCTCAATCACTTCAGAGTGCATCACATGGTCATGGATATTGTCAGCGCGAACTGGCTGAAAAGTTCCAGCCCCCACATGGAGTGTCACGTAGGCCATATCCACACCAGCATTTTTAAGCTGATCAAGTAATGGCTGGTCAAAATGAAGTCCTGCTGTTGGTGCGGCCACCGCACCAGGCCTTTCGGCATAAACTGTCTGGTAACGTTCTCGGTCGGCCGCATCATCGGCACGGTCGATATATGGCGGCAGAGGCATGTGCCCACAGGACTCTAACACCTCAAGAACTGACTGTTCCCCGCCAAAATGCACCAGAAACAAATCACCATCGCGCCCTTCAACTTCAGCCTCAACACCGCCATCAAAGCATAATTTTGACCCCGGTTTAGGTGATTTACTGGCTCGAAGGTGCGCCAGGACTCGATGATCATCCAGCAACCGCTCAACCAGCATTTCGACTTTGCCACCCGTCTCCTTTTGACCAAACAGCCGCGCCGGAATGACCTTGGTATTATTAAAAACCATCAGGTCACCGGGATGGATCAGCGAACTGATGTCGGGGAAGTTCAAGTGCTCGATATGCCCCTCTTGGCCATCGAGCATCAGCATTCGACTTCCCCGCCGATCAGCCGTTGGCTGACGTGCGATCAATTCATCCGGGAGGTGATAATTAAACTGTTCTCGACGCATTTTGGGCTTAATATCGTTGGCTACTGTACAAAAAGGCCGCAAGAGTAATTGAAATAAACCACTAGAACCAGCCCTCTTAAACAAGACTCTCTGAACAGATCCCTTGATTATGCAAAGACCACTGCTATAATCGCGCTCCTGTACAAAAGTGACTAATGCCAGAGTGGTGAAATTGGTAGACACAGGGGATTCAAAATCCCCCGCCCTTAAAAGCGTGCCGGTTCGAGTCCGGCCTCTGGTACCAAACGTAAAATGCCCGCTATCACAGCGGGCATTTTTTTATTTAAAGTCAACTGGTTACTCAATATGCTCGTCCAGATATCGGTTTACCTCTGACTCGATCATTCCTTTAAGGGCAATCATTAGCAGCCCCAACTTCACATCAACATTTACGATAGATTCATCAAAACTCACTTTGGCATCAACACTGTGATACTTATAGTGAACCAAATCTCCTTCCAGACTGTAGTCGCCGCCAAACCTAGCTTTTAACTTCTGCCCCAATTCTTCCGTCATTGATCGCAAATGCACCGTATCCATATTATGACTTCTTTGAATTTGAATATGGCTCATTAACTTACCCCTTTTCATTATGGTTATATATTAGGTAATTTATGCACAACGCCCAATAACCCAAAATTATCTTCTAAGCCCTATTTACTAAAAGACAGCCTTATTTTAATAGCTGACAGGGCAATTTTAATTAGACAAGCTATTTTATCTATCAAAACCCTAGACTTGTTTCTCTCTCTGATAAAGCAGATCACACTCCACCATAAAATTCATTTGCTGCCTGCCCATATAGGGTGCCAACAATGTCATGATCTGTCGAATGGCACTTTGAATAAACTCATGCTGACTGAGTTTGAGTTTCCGTATATCCTGAAACTCAAACCAGTGGGTATAAATCAACATTATATTATCTGCCAGCTGATCAACCCTGATTGCTTCTTCATCCCCACTACCCAGCAAGCCTTCATCCAACAAATCTCTCAACATAGACTGGATTGACTGATACTGCTTTTCAAAAAGACGTCGAAAGCGGCTTTCAATGCCATTATATTTTTGCAGCAGGTTGGTAATATTTCTAAAGAAAAACCGGTAGCGATAAATGCACTCTAAAAGTACATACAAACGAAGCCAGTGCTCTTCCAAACCGTCATCAGCCTCCTTGGTATCCTGCAACAATGTCATGATACCACCCTCAAATTGCTCATAGAGCGATTCAACAATCTCTTCCTTCCCCTTGAAGTGGTAGTAGAGATTCCCAGGGCTGATATCTAGCTCATTTGCTATATCTACTGCAGAGAGGTTCGCCTCCCCCTCTTCATTGAATAGTTTCAGGCTAACTTCCAGAATCAAATCACGCCGCTTCATAACTATTCCATTCGATTACAAAAAACTCACGTTATACCAAAAAGATCTTTTATTAGTATGCCTTTTCTAAAAGTTTTACTTATGGTAGGTACCACATTCGGAACTAAACACTCCAAACCAACCGCTCAGGGAGATACTACTATGGCTGACGTAAAGAATGCTATTGACAAGACAGAGGAACTAGCTCGAAAAATTTGGCTAGCAGGACTCGGCGCTTATGGCCACGGCCTAAACAGCCTGCAGGATGGTTATGACAAAATGAATGACCAGACTCGCAAGTTTTTTGATGACCTGGTTGACCGAGGCACCAAAATTGAAGCCGACGCAAAAAGCACACTGGATAAAACCGGTGACAAGCTGAAAGAGCAAGGTCAAAAACTGAAAGATAAAGGTGAAAAGCTCAAAGCTCAGGGTAAAAACCTTAGAGAAGAAGGCATCAACCTGAATGTTAGCGCACGAGTAGAAGAAATCCGTGAAAAGGTCGCTTCAAAGCTGACCATACCATCGGTACCTTCTTTCACGAATGACGACAAATTAGCAGAGGTAAACGCTAAATTGGAAGAACTTATCAGTGTTGTCGACAAGCTTTCAAAGGCCTCTGAAACACCCGTTACGGCTGAAACAGTAAAGACTGAAGAAGCCCCTGCGCCCAAAAAGAAAGCACCTGTGCGTAAGGCTGCTGAAAAAAAGAGTGATGCTGCGTAATTACAAGTTTATACCCCCCTCTGCTCACTATGAGCAACTCCAGCTACAGGCCGCATTCCCAGAGGCCTAGATGCTACAAGCCACCTAATTAGGTGGCTTTTTTTTGCCCCTGAACTCCCAATTAACAGCTGCCGCCCCTCCCTCACAAACCTCATCAAGATCTGCAAAGATACCGACCAAATCACCGCCTAAATTCACCGCCAAAGTGGCAAAAACAGTACCAGCAATCCTAAACTGTTAGTAGCGGCTAGCCCTAACGGAGGGTTCAGGTGATTAAACAGCTGTGCGATACAATGCCAAGTGGAGCGGGTGTGTTTATTTTAACTATCGTGACGATATCGGTGTTGATACTCAACTCCCCGCTCGTACTCGCAGGGGACGAGTTTTTTTTACCGAATACGCTCGTACAGGGCGACAACAGGCAATATTCTAATTTCAGCAGCCTGAATAACACCCAACTCATAGATCGCGCTGAATCAATTCGATCTCAGGAGCTCGATGCAAACCAAAGAGCACTTAACTATCAGTGGCTTCAGAACCAGCGCAACAAAGAATTTACTAGCGGCAGCAAAGCCTACAAGGCTTTCTTTAAGCGTGGCTTCAAAGAGTACTGGGATCGTAAACGCAAAGAACATTTTAAGAGCGAACGTATCCCCAACCTAGAAGGAAGAGGTCGCGTTTCGGGAGAAGTTGATTACGATCTTCGGCTTAGCTCGGATGAATTAAAAATTGGTCTGACATACGAATTCTGAATTGGTCATATTTTTGATAGTATTCCTGCCTGCTAGCCATAGTAATTTCCGGCCTAAGCTAACGATCCTTAACACGACGCCTAAAACGAGAGCGCTACGTTTGAATACTGAACTGCAACAAACACTTCCACCCGCCAACCTGATCCGCCGCCTAATGGCCATGGTCTACGATGCTTTTTTGTTATTAGGTATAAGCTTTGCCTATGGCATCGCGGTGCTGTTATTACGCTTACTGTTTGGTGACGACACGATGCAGGCGCCCCACCCTGTGTTGCAGGTTATTATCGTGATAGGTTTGTGGTTTTTCTATGCACTGTTTTATGTCTGGTGTTGGCGGCGAACGGGACAAACATTAGGTATGAAATCATGGCGAATTCAATTACAGGGCTATAACCAGAAGACACCCAGCTGGAAAGAGTGCTGGCTGCGTTCAATACTTGCGCCACTATCCCTCGGGGTTTTAGGCATTGGCTACTTTTGGTGCCTGTTCGATAAAAATGGTGCCTGCCTGCATGACAATGTCAGTCATACACGCGTGGTACTACTACCCAAAAATGCACCAAAGAAAAAGGTTTAATGGCTCCCAGAGCAACAGGTTCGCGACCATCACGCCGCACGACGTAGTAAGACAAAACCAATTAGGCAACAAACAGCGGCTGGAATGACAACGGCTAAGAAAGGCGGAAATCCAAAGACCAGGCTAGCGGGCCCCAAAAGATCCTGACTGGTGCGAAATGCAAGCCCCACCACCACGCCGGCAAAAATTCGATAACCCATGGTGACCTGCCTTAACGGGCCAAACACAAAAGAAATCGCAATTAACACCAGACTTACAATGGTCAGCGGCTGCAAAGCCTTGCCCCAAAATACCAACTTATAATTAGACGCATCCTGCCCCTGCTCTTTCAAATACTTGCTATAACCATAGAGGCTTCTCATGGCTAGCGATTCCGCAGGCAACACCACGAGGCTCAGCAATTCTGGCGACAAATCTGTATCCCAGTCACGAAGAACGAATGTATCAATCTCGGTGTGATCGCCGAGAAAGCGTGTAATAGTTCCGCGCTCTTCCACCCAGCTGTCACCCTGATAGGTAGCTCTAACGGCAAAGCTGGATTCTTGAATCGCATGATTGTCATCAAACCGATAACGCGTCACACCAAATAGAACCCCCCCTGGATACACGGCATTGAAGTGCATAAATTCATTGCCTTCCTTGTTCCAAAAACCACTCATGGATTCTTGAGCCGTTTTACCGCCCTTTAATAACATCCGCCGACTTTCTGCATATTGATCGGTGTAAGGTACAACCAACTCACCAAACAACACCCCCACTAGTATCAGTACCAGAATGGGTCGCAATACCAGCCATACTATTCGCAGCACTGAAATACCGGCAGAACGCATCACCACCAGCTCAGAGTTATTCGCCAAAACACCAAGCCCTATTAGACAACCGGTCAAACTGGCCATCGGGATATTTTCATAAATCCTTGCGGGCAGGGTCAGGGCGACATAGATCATGACCTGATTAAAGGTGTATTCATTGGCAATATCGCCAGTGCCATCAATAAGGGCACCAATGGCATCCAAAGCAACGATAATCAATAAAACTAATGCAATCGCACCTAGAACCGATGTAGATATATATCGAGAAAGACGCCTCATCCTTTGCTATTCCCTAAAAGCCGAATGATAGTTTTTACCATGCCAAGCTCGGCGTACCCACGCTGTTTCAACTGCTGGATAATAATTGGCCATACCAACAACATGAGTGCGATCAGCAGGAACAATAGATGCACGCCCCACAACCCTAACAATGAATGAAGCTTGCCATCTTCCACTGCACCTCTGGCACCATTAAGCATGACCAGATAAACAATATAGAGCAGCACCGCTGGCAACATTCTCGCAAACCGACCCTGACGAGGGTTAGTTTTACTTAGAGGTATCGCCATTAACGTCACAACTAAAACCAGAACCGGCACCGAGAAACGCCATTGCAATGCTGCCACATGAGCCATTTTATCCGATGCCATTAATTCCCCCGTAGTCAGCGTGTCTGCTTTATCTCGACGACGCTGCTTTTTGGGTTTACTTAAACGCTGCCCATATTCTTCAAACTGAGTAATTTGGTAATCAGCCTGGCCGGGTACGCCCTGGATGCGATATCCATTTTCCAATACCAAATAACCAGGTTCATCTGGATCAGAACGGTGCTGACGCCCCTTCTCTGCCACCACCAAGACCAGCTGCCGACCCTCTGCAGCGTCGGGGTTATTTTCTGCAAGAAAGACATCTCGCATTTCACCTTCATCACTCACTTCTTCAGCATAGGTAACAGCTTTCCCTCCCTGAAGAGTATAAAAATGCGTCGCCGCCATGTCATCCAGTTCACCCCGCTCCTTCTGAGCAGTCAACAGCGCCTCGGCCTTACGCAACCCCGTGGGTCCCACATCCAAACTTAACCATCCGACAAGGATTGCAACAAACACTGCGGGAATCATTGTGTAGACCACCAATTGGCGTGGACTCATCCCACAGGCCATCATGACCGTCATTTCACTCTGAACATAGAAGCGACCATAGCTCAGCAAAATACCAAGAAAGAAGGCCAGGGGCAGTATTAGTTCCAGAAACCCTGGCAGGCGATAGCCAATAATTGCCAACAGAATACCGGCATCCAACTCACCTGCCGCTGCCTGGGCCAGATATTTGACGAAGCGACCACTGACAATCACCATCAACAAAACGGCACAGACAGCAAAGGTAGAAGACAGAAGATCACGAGCTATGTAGCGAAATATCAGCAATGGAGGATTCCTGTTATGCTTCATTAGTTATTAATATTGTATTCAGGCAATTATCCAGATTTATACTGAGCTTGTCTTGTTATGCGTGACCCCTGTTAACAATCGGAGACACAATGGAATTTACAACCCTCACCTGCAACCTACTGATAAAAAAAACCGACTGCCTCATTATCGCTCTTGGTCATGAAGGAAATGAAAACCCTTCACTAACAGCCATCGACAAGGCAACTGGCGGATTGGTATCCAGACTTCAGAAAAGTGGTGACATTAAAAATACCATTGGCGACTCCCTGCTGATTAACGAACCCTCGGGGCTGGCAGCCCAGCGTTTATTAATTATTGGCTGTGGCAAAACTGAAGCCGATGAACAATCTTTTCTTAAACTTACCGAGAGTCTTACTGAAAAACTCATCAAGCTACCGATCAAATCTGCCTGCATAGCTTTGAGCTCCCTTACTGTAGAGGGGCGCGATCAGTCTTGGGCAGCGCAGCAACTGGCTCGCAAGCTGGCAGAAGGCACTTATCTGTTTAACCCATTTAACGCCAAGGATAAGAAAAAGCCCTCGCTAACCAAAATTACCCTGGCAGCGTCATCCAGAAAAGGGCTGGATCGACTAAAGCAATCCGTGGAGCAAGGGAAAGCGATTGCCAATGGCGTCAACCTGGCGCGAGAACTTGGCGATCTACCGGGTAATATCTGCACGCCATCCTACCTTGCCAACCAAGCGAAAAAGCTGGCCAAGAAACACCCAAAACTGACCTGCAAGGTACTTAGCGAAAAACAAATGCAAGCTCTGGGAATGGGCTCACTTCTTTCAGTTGCCGCTGGCTCGGTAGAACCCGCAAAGCTCGTCATACTTGAATATCGCGGTGGAAAAACCTCAGACAAACCCATAGCGCTAGTAGGAAAAGGGGTAACCTTTGATTCCGGAGGCATTAGTCTCAAACCAGGTGCCGCCATGGATGAAATGAAGTACGACATGTGTGGCGCCGCCAGTGTGCTCGGCACCTTTTCCGCACTAGTAGATAC
>DFBC01000167.1 GCA_002367235.1 Cellvibrionales bacterium UBA3090 | reverse complement strand
TACCCGTGGGTCTGCTTCAAGCGCGGTATGTAGTTTATAACCGACAGCTATCAGAATAGGTTTAATATTTTGGCTGTCAGAAATGCATGACTCCATTACGGTCAGTAGCGTTTCATTGAAGTTGCCGCAAAAGCCACGTTCCGAACCTATTAATAGATAGACGTCGGTAGTGGTTTTATTTTCTTCCTCAAACCCAGGAAGGGTTTCGGGGTAGAAGCTGACAAAGTCAGCGGCCATGGCCTCGATGTTATCGACTATGCTCTGTTGGTTATCAAGAAAACGGCTCAACTTTCGTGTCTCCATGTAGGCTAAGGTTTTCATGGAGTTCATGATGTCGCGAATCTCTCCGAGCTTATGTCGATGTTCCTCCAGTTCGCGTCGGTGTGTCATCGCGGGTCCACCTTGGGTGATTCGTTTAACCACTGTGCTACGGCATCAACCCAATGTTCGCGTGGACTATCAATGGTTAGGGAGCTGTGTTTGAGTTGTGTTTCCAGTAATGACAGCTGGGCAGCAATTTGCTCGGGCTCACATTTTTCGAATAAGTCATTATTAAAAGCGATCAACCAAGACAATTGAAAGGTGATGGGCTGTGGAGAGAAGCGTTCCTGCTTAAGAATTTCGCGCAACAATCGTCCCTTTTTGATGCTCGCCTCCATTGAGGCTTCCAGCTTGGCGCCAAAGCGGGTAAACATTTCCAGTTCAAGGAATTGCAGGTAATCCAGCTTCATTCTTCCGGCTTCTTCTTTTACTCGTAATTGTTGAGCCTTGCTGCCGATACGTGAAACGGAGCGGGCAATATCGACGCACGGGCGGAAGCCGCTGGTAAATAAATTTCGATCTAGGTAAATCTGTCCGTCGGTAATGGATATCAGATTAGTGGGGATGTATGCGGCGATTTCACCTAACTTGGTTTCCACGATAGGTAGGGCCGTCATACTACCTCCTCCGTGAGCAGCATTTAGGCAGGTGGCTCGTTCTAGTAGTCCAGCATGAATTGAGAAGATGTCACCTGGATAGGCTTCTCGACCAGGTGGGCGACGTAGTAATAGTGAGAGTTCGCGATAGGTTTTGGCATGAGTGGAGAGGTCATCGTAGATCACCAGTGTATCGTGCCCCTGTTGCATCCAATACTCGGCGATGGCGCAGCCGGCAAATGGTGCCAGATGTTGTAGGCCGGGCAGAGCGTTGGCTTCGGCCACCACCACGGTAGTGAAATCCAGGGCCCCGTAGGTTCGAAGTGTGTCGATGGTGTTGACCACAGTAGAGCGTTTTTGGCCGATTAGCACATAGACACAACGAACATTCTTCCCCGCTTGATTGATTACTGTATCCATTGCAATCGAACTACGGCCTAGTCCCTCGTCACCGATAAGCAGTTGGCGCTGGCCTTTGCCAATAGGGATCAGCGTATCGACAACTTTGATCCCGGTATAAAGTGGCTGATGCACAAAATCTCGCGAGGTGATTGGCGGTGAGCTCTGTTCTAAGGGGCTCCAGCCGCTATGTTGGATGGGTGGGCCGTTGTCTAGTGGAATACCGAGAGGGTCTATTGTTCGTCCCAATAAACCATCTCCCACCGGGATGCTCAGGGTGCGTTGACTCCGTTTTGCCGGAGTTCCAGCTGTCAGATTCTCCGTCTCATGCAGGATTACTGCGCCAATCCTGTCCTTATTGAGATCGAAAACCATGGCCTGACTTCCATCTCCGAAATAAAGGAGGTCGTCCATGGCTGCAGAGGGCAGGCCGCTAACCCATGCAATACCGTCGCCCACAGAGACCACTGTGCCTCGCTCGTTGAGACGCAGCCGCAGGCGATAATCTGCGACCCATGTGGCCTGCTTTTCTAGTAGCCCTGGGCGTGATGGCTCAGCTTTCATGGTGTAATTCCGCAAAGCCCTTTAGTTCATCGCGCATGTTAAAACCTAGTTCCCAGTCATTGATACTGATGTGAAGCCCAGACAGCAGTTTGCTGTCTTGCGCGAATTGGAACGATAGTGTTTTCTGCGCCAGTTGATTGATGGCCTGTTGTAATCTTTGACGTTGAGACTCTGCGAGTGGATAGGCGCTAACAATGTGGACTTCGTTGACTGATTCTGCCCCGTTGTTCCTTAGTATTTTGAGCTGCTCTGGAGTTAAACGGCCCAGTTCGTCGATAAGCAAGTCCAGTAAGCGAGCCTCCACTTCCGGACTCGCCACCTGCTCTAACAGGCGGCTCGCGAATTTTGCAGCGTTGTTCAAAGACTCAGCTTCGCCTTTATTAATGACATCCTGTAAACGGCGTTTTTCGCTGATGTCGGCTTTCTGTCGGGCTTGCTCTAGCGAGGTCTGTAACTCCGTCATTAACTGTGCACGCTGCATCTCCATCTCAGTCCGCAACTCATCCCGTGCTTGTTGGCGCTCTCGCTCCCAGTCTCGCAAACGGTGTTCGTATTGGTCGCGCAACAATTCGGCATCCTCGTGCAAGTCTTTCGCATGATTCAGCGTTTGTTCAATGCCTGCCTTGCGACGGGCGATGACATTTAAAACCGGTTTATAGAAGAATCGTTTCAGGATCCAAACCAGAATCAGGAAATTAATGATTTCCAGTGCAAAGGTGGACCAGTTTAATTCCACGGTGCCGCTCCAGGTCTTAGGCTCATATAAGCCATGATCACTTTAAAACGTATTCCAGCAACGGGTTGCGGAACAATACAATCAGCACAATGACCAACACATAAATGGCCAGGGATTCGATCATCGCCAGCCCAATAAACAGAGTGCGGGTAATGGCACGCTCGGCCTCCGGTTGGCGGGACAGCGCATCCATGGCACTGCTGATGGCCCGGCCCATGGCGTAGGCTGGCAGCACTACGCCTATGGCAATAGCCAGAAGCGCGGTGACCGTGGAAACCAGTGTGAAGTCGGTTAAATCTGGCATGATTTACTCCTTAATGTTGCTGACGATGTTTCAATTGTTGTGATTGTAATCCTCCGGCCACGTAGATCAGTGCCAGTGTGCCGAAGATATAGGCTTGCACCAGAGCCTCGATTATGTGCAGCATGAGGATAGGCACCGGTACCAGGAAGCCTGCTACCATGAGGATCAATAGTGCTGCCATTTCCAGGCTCATCATATTGCCGAATAAACGGACTGCCAGAGCGATGGTGCGGGTGATTTCACTAATGAGATGAAAGGGGAGCAGAATGGGGCTGGGTGTGAGGTAGTGTCGTAAGTAGTTTTTCAGCCCCTGACTTCGAATGCCAAACCAGTGTACTGAGAGAAAGACTAAAATAGCCAGGGCCGAGGTGGCCGACAGGTCTCGGGTAGGGGAGTGCACTCCGGGTATTAAGCCACTAAGATTGGCCGCGACCAGAAAAAGCCACAGGCTGCCGATAAAAGGTAGTAGCAATTGTGTTTGCTCGGGAGCTACGCCTCGAATGGCGTCTTCGATGCCGCTGGCAACACCTTCGATGGCGGTTTGTAATGGACCTGGCTCCAGAGATAGGCGACGACTGATCAGCCAACCGAACAGTCCGACGAGTGCCATGATTACCCATGTGGTGACCACTGTCGCAGTGATGGCTAATGGACCCATCTGAAATAGCGTAACCACCTCTATGCCATTATTTTCCATTAATGTTCTCTCACAAATAGATACACATTAAGGCCGCCAATGACGATGCCCAGAAATAAAAGGCTTAGCGTCCAGCGCATGGAATAGCCCTCCAGCATGCCGTCCAGCCAGCGGCCAAGATAAGCTCCGCCGACAACTGGAAGTACGAACAATAGACCCAGCATACCCACATAGACGGTTTGTGCGATCAACGTTGGATGATCCTCTTCGGCCTGACGCATACGGTCTGCTTGCCGTTCTACCTGCTTTTTGAGCTTCTCCTGATTGGAGGTGCGCTTTGGTTCTTTTTTTGGTGTAAGTAATGACATGACGTTTACACCTCGTTGCGGTTGAGTTCCCGCATCCGTCTGAGAACTTCTTCTTCCATTAGGTGAAGGCTAACTTTGATTGAATCAAGCTCCATTTCTTCTGCAAGCAACTGTTCTTGTAAAGCAGCACTGACACTTAGGTAATCAGAGTCAATTAAATATCGCCGTGTATTAATGGTTAATTCGTTGTTTAAAAAATAGAGTAGGGCCCCGGGCATCGCAAGGTATTGCCAGGGATCTTTTGCGATACGAAAACGTGCCAGCCCAAATACCGGGGCGGCCATGAGTCGGCCATGGTGAGCCTGGATACCAAAGCTACCTGAGGCGTCTTCTCCCACGAATGATGTGACCTGTTCGAAGTGTTCGGTATGTGTTGAATCCCGTAATGTCAGGTTAAAGGTATTCATGTTGGGGTATCCACTTGTGCCTTTATTTTGATCTTTACTCCGGCTTCGGCCATGGTTCCGCGCATATAACACTGTTCTTCGGGTACATGGTCATAGTGTCCTAGCAAAAAGGCTTCGCAATCAGCCAAGGTGTCACTCAAAGGAACCGAAACACCCTTGATGCCGGAATGTGATGCCGTTGCCCAGAACGGCTGGGTTAGATAGCGTTGCAGCTTGCGCGCGCGCATAACGACTTTTCGGTCCTTGGGTGATAACTCCTCAAGGCCCAACATAGAAATGATGTCTTCTAGCTCGCGGTACCGTGCCAAATGTTCACGAACGCCTTCTGCAACCGCATAGTGGTGGTTCCCCAGCGTGTGGCGGTCCATAAGTTTGCTTCCGGATTGGAGGGGGTCCACTGCCGGATAGATGCCCTTGCCGGCTTGAGCCCGGGACAAAATTACCGTGGTGTCCAGATGACTCAAGATGGCGCTGACTGCCGGATCTGTCATGTCGTCCGCTGGAACATACACAGCCTGCACCGAGGTGATAGCGCCGTGTTGTGTGGAAAGAATGCGATCCTGCATCTCCGCTACTTCAGTAATCAGCGTGGGTTGGTAGCCCACCGTGGCGGGCATTCGTCCGAGCAGACTGGA
>DFBC01000051.1:1844-4682 GCA_002367235.1 Cellvibrionales bacterium UBA3090 | reverse complement strand
CATCATTTTGAGCCTAACCCGAACGATGATTTTAAAATGGAACCGGACTAGGACGCGTCGTTTAGTCGACGCGTATCCGGACTTTCAGTCCATTATTCAAACCCACCGGCTTCAGCCGGTGGTTGTTTAGTTTGAGCACCTCCTCAAAGATACCGACGCCACCGCTAAGGGATGGCAAAAGTGCAGGCCTTTCCAACATTGGCAAGGCTTATGTTCAAGATGATCATTGGTCTCGGCTCACGAGACTTAATGCACTGTTAAACACCAAATTGACTCCAGAGGAGAGGTGCCTCGATCTAACCTCGCGAAATGCGCAATATTTCTATTTGAATCGCAGGCCTGTGGTGGCTGTTACTGCCCCATACAATATGGTGTCACTAGCGCAGCAGAAACGTTCAGTAGAGCGACTTTCGAAAAACCTACCGCCGCTGGCTCTGTTAGAGGGGGCGAATATTATTCATGACGGTGGTGGTCTCGCACTGCGCAACCCGTACCTATACCGCTTTATTGTTGATAATTACGTTCCAAGATTTGAAGATGGATTTATCATCGGCTACAAAAAACTGCCGGCTATTAATAATAGTGAGTCGACAATTGGTGTTGCTGTCAAAAACTTCACGGATGTAAATTGGGATCGGGGCTTTAGTCGATTCGATGCTGCCATTATCGTAAGTGATCCTGTACTTATTTCATTTCTCAAGGTTGGTGATCGAGTTCGTATTGGGAGTGGTGAATTACGCAGAATTAAAAGGGTTTGGAGCGAGGGTGGAGCTGTGTGGCTTGAAGGTGCCCCTATAGATCCGATGGTGACCGGTTACCCGAATATAATTCATGTGATGCTTAATCCACAGGCCGTGAATGAGTATAGGGCTTCGCTTTTTCAGCGGTCATTTTCCCAGTCAAACTTTCAGAAAATTCCAGTTGCTTGGGGTAGGTCGGAGAAATCGCTAAAAAACAAAATGGCTCTAATTCAGAGCCTTGAAGGGCTACCGCCGATCCTTGATCAACTCGGTCATGAAAATGAAACCTATAAAGTTAATGGCATAGATCCGAAGTTGAGCTTCGATCTTTCGCATCTAAATATTTCCGGGCGTAAAGGGGGGCTTCTGAGGTTCGATTTCACTTGTATCGAGCAGAACGCAGAGCCAAGGATACAAGTGTTTTGGTGGGGTGATGATCGTGGAGGGCCATTTGAAGATTCTAGCATTAGATTCACAGCAGACAACGGGGCATTAATTATCCCCCTTGATGCATCTCCTCTGTGGCTGACGTTGGAAAAAATTAAGGGAATCCGAATTGATCTAGACAACGCGTCCGCATGTAGTGCTTTCAGCGCAAATAATATGGGGCTTTTCCAGAGACTCTTTTAGAAAATCATATAACCAGGTTAGCGTACTTGCTTGCCACTGATATTGGAATAATGCATGCGATTTAGGTTTCGCGCATATTAATTTTGATATTCTGAATTGTAGTGGTCGAGTGAACTTGGTCACGGGCTTATACACATTCCAACCCGTCCCCTGTGTCAGGATAGTTGCCATCCTTTAAAATCAAAAACACAGGGGCCGAAAGTGAGTGTCCTATTTAGAGGCGTTTACATTTTCTTGAGAATAGCAGCGACTATTAGTGCAAGTCTCCCCACTATTGTTTGTCGGTAAACACCCGATGCCAAAAGACGCGTAACCCTGGTTAGAATATTACCGCTGCGCGCCTTACTAAAAACATCAAGCATTGCTTTATTCTCGGGGGTAAGTAGCTCTCGGGCCTGCTGTAACGCTTGAATATTAATATCATTCCATTTTTTAAAGCGCCCCGCTAGTAGCATGTTTATGCGTTTCTTACTGGCACGCCAACCGGGTGGGGCCCCCAATACATTTTGATCGTGTTGCCGGTATAGAACGTTCGGGTGGCGGTCATAAATAACGATTCCACCAACACCTGTGACCAGCATGTAAGCCCACCAGTCATGACTGGCAATATGTAGAGGGCCTACTTTACAGAGAATATCCCGAGCAGCTTTATTCATCACCATTGAGTTACCACTTGCCAGACTCTGAACTAAAGCATTGTTGAAGCTTGGGCGTCTTTTATACAAAGGCGAGTAGCCCGTTTTATTGTTGGCTTCATCGATTAGTTGTGTGCGGGCACAATATAGCGCAGGCGTGCTAGCGGGGATTGCTTGAAGCTGTGTAATGGCTTGAGATAATTTCTTGGGTTGCCAAATGTCATCCTGGTCAGCAAAGGCAAAGAAGTCTGCCTGAATATCAGGGTTGCAGGTCAGCGATAAAAAATTGGCTGCGAAACCTTTTTGTGGGCCGCTGGTAATGTTGAATTTTTCGTCGCCCCACGATGTGTGATACTGACGTAGGATATCGATGGTTTTGTCTGATGAGCCGTCGTCTGATGCCCATACTTTGACATTGTTATGCACCTGATTATGAATTGACTCCAATTGTTCTTTTATAAAGCGAGCACCGTTATATGTGCATAACAGTATAGCGACGAGAGGGGTTTCACTAATTTTATCTGGGGTTTTGGGGCTTGCCGCTACTTGATTTATGTTGTGAGTCACTGGAGCTGTCATTGAAAGCCATTTCATTAGGGTGTAGATAGAGCGATTCTAAATGATTGTACATGGTTTGGTTGGGTTCACTTGGTATGGCCAATGGGGCGCGTTAGTAACCGAGCATTTCCGGCGTGTATTTATGGCTATTGTTGAGCAAACAATAGAAAATAACGCCCGTTCAACACCGTGCTGACGGTTTTATTATTCTCAAGCGAAGGACTGTAAAAATGATACCTGTTGTGCTCTCCGGTGGTTCTGGTAGTCGCCTTTGG
>DFBC01000051.1:1068-1767 GCA_002367235.1 Cellvibrionales bacterium UBA3090 | reverse complement strand
GAGGCTTTGTCGCCACTGGTGATTTGTAACGAGCAGCACCGCTTTATGGTGGCCGAACAACTGCGTGAAATGAATTTGGTGGCACAGAATATTTTGCTTGAGCCCGTGGGCCGCAATACTGCTCCGGCTGTTGCCTTGGCGGCATTGGCTGCCGCCCCCGACGATATCTTGCTGGTCTTGCCTGCCGATCATGTGATTGAAAATATCACGGCCTTCCATAGCGCCATTGAGTTGGCCTGTAGTGAAGCTGAAAAGGGCGCGCTGGTGACCTTCGGCGTGGTGCCTACTTCTGCTCAAACGGGTTATGGCTATATTCAGGCGGCCAGTACTGGCAAGTCAGGTGAGGGCGCCGGGCTTACGGCTCAAAGTATTCAGCAGTTTGTTGAAAAACCCGATTTGGCGACTGCTCAGGCCTATGTTGATAGTGGTGATTACTACTGGAATAGCGGTATGTTTGCGTTTAAGGCTAGCCGCTATCTTGAGGAGCTGGAACGCTATCAGCCCGAGATGCTCAGTGCCTGTCGGGCAGCTTTTGATGGAGCCAGTGTTGACCTCGATTTTACCCGCCTCGATAAAGCGGCATTTAGCGCCTGCCCCGATGATTCCATCGACTACGCGGTGATGGAAAAAACCGATAGTGCGGTGGTGATTCCCCTCGATGCTGGTTGGAGCGACATCGGCAGTTGGTCGGCCCTGTGG
>DFBC01000051.1:843-1047 GCA_002367235.1 Cellvibrionales bacterium UBA3090 | reverse complement strand
GGGCAATACCTGCAAAGGCGATGTACTGGCGGTTGATACCCACGACTCCTATTTACACACCAATGGCCGTTTGCTGGCGACGGTCGGCATAAAAGATTTGGTGGTGGTTGAAACCGATGACGCCGTATTGGTGGCCGATAAAAACCGCGTACAAGACGTGAAAACGGTGGTTAATCAGCTGCAGGCACAGGGTCGTAGTGAGCG
>DFBC01000051.1:0-713 GCA_002367235.1 Cellvibrionales bacterium UBA3090 | reverse complement strand
GATGAAGAGGTGATTTTATCGGTCAATGAGTCAATTTATATTCCCATCGGCATGAAGCATCGCTTAGAAAACCCGGGTGTTATTCCTCTGGAAATTATCGAGGTACAAACCGGGGATTATCTCGGCGAGGACGATATCGTGCGCTTTGATGATCAGTACGGGCGGGCAGAGGAAAAGTAGCTTGCCTTTACTGGCCTGTCGGCTGGTTTGTCGGCAGATTTGTCGCCTTTGTGCTTATTCACCGGCGGCTATTGGCTAGTGCAATTTAGCACTGCGCATCGCGGGGGCGCTTCTGTACAATGTGGCTTTTTCAGCAAGCACTCAATGTCCCCTTGGGCATCACCAGTCACTTGCCTATAAGCGATAGTAGTCAATCCAATGAATTCTTTTGAAGTCCGTGCGTTGCTGGCTCTGGCCTTTCTCTATGCCAGCCGCATGCTCGGTTTATTTATGGTGTTGCCAGTTTTTGCCCTGTACGCAGAGGGTTATCCGGGCAGCTCGGCACTGCTGGTGGGTGTCGGTTTAGGCATTTATGGCCTGAGTCAGGGCCTGCTGCAAATTCCCTTTGGTCTGTTGTCTGATCGCATCGGCCGCAAACCGCTGATCTTCGCGGGCATGTTACTGTTTTTGGCGGGCAGCCTACTGGCGGCCACGGCGGATTCTATGGCTGGGCTTATCATCGCGCGCGCTCTGCAGGGTGCCGGTGCGGTGGC
>DFBC01000159.1:13063-14796 GCA_002367235.1 Cellvibrionales bacterium UBA3090 | reverse complement strand
CCCTATAAACGTCAGATTATTTTTATCTAGATACTTACTATAAGGCCCATAGTCTATCCAGAAAAAGCATAGTTATCCACACCTTTATAGAAATTATAATATTACGCGGATTCTCACTAAACCCTTATAAATCAGCTGGTTATAAATATATCTTAGGCTGTGTTTTTACACAGTATCCGAAGGTCTTATTGGTTATTTTTTGACCAACCCCTGTGGATAAACTGTTAATACTTTGTGGGCTGGCAGGGGACTACCTGTCTAAAAGATTTGCGGGGATAAATGTTCATGACAAAACTCGATTAATGACTAAACACACAACCAGGGTCACTTCCCAATACAAAAACTGGAGAAGATTCTCCCAAGTAAGTCATCACCACTAAACTCGCCGGTTATTTCTGCTAGAGCATTCTGCGCCTGCCTTAAGTCCTCGGCTAACAACTCCCCTGCACCCGCTTCATCCAACTGCCTAGCGCCAGCATCCAAAAATTGTTGCGCTGCTAATAGCGCTTCAGTGTGACGACGCCTAGCGGTAAAGCTCCCCTCACCGCTGCCGGTATAACCCATACACTCTTTTAGATGATCAGTTAAGGCATCCAACCCCGTTCTTAATTTGGCTGATAGGGTAATGACGGGGTAATGGTTTTTAGATGCACCAGCAGCCAACCCTGAAATGTCACCCTTGTTCAAGATGAACGTTATATTTTTTCGGTCGGGGTAACGGTCAAAATATTCTGGCCAGTTTAGCTTAGGCTCCAAGGAAAACGCTTTCGTGCTATCAATAACAAATAATATACGATCGGCCTGGTCAATCTCTTGCCAGGCACGCCTGATGCCTTCCTGCTCAACCGCATCACCGGTTTCCCTCAGGCCAGCAGTATCAATAATATGTAGCGGCATACCGTCTATATGTATCTGCTCTCTAAGTACGTCCCGGGTAGTGCCTTCTATATGTGTGACAATTGCACTGTCTCGCCCCGAGAGGGCATTTAAAAGGCTTGATTTTCCGGCATTGGGCTTTCCGGCAATAACGACCGTCATACCCTCCCGGATTAAAGAGCCCTGGTACGCCTGATTAATAACCCCATTCAGCTGCTCTCGTATCATTTGAAGATCCATAGACACTTTGCCATCCGCGAGAAAGTCTATTTCTTCCTCGGGAAAATCTATGGCTGCTTCTACATAAATCCTCAGTACAGTAAGAGCCTCTACCAAACTGTGTACATGGGAAGAAAACTCACCTTGAAGTGAGCGTAGTGCACAGCGTGCAGCTTGCTCTGATGAGGCATCGATAAGATCGGCGATAGCTTCTGCTTGTGTAAGATCGATTTTATTATTAAGAAAGGCTCGTTCAGAAAACTCGCCGGGTCTTGCTAGCCTGGCACCCAACGATAGAACGCGCCGCAACAAAGTATCCATGATGACTGGACCACCATGCCCCTGCAACTCCAGAACATGCTCGCCAGTAAATGAATGGGGGGCCGGAAAATAAAGTGCAATTCCCCGATCAATTGGTGTGCCGGTGTCATCCAGAAAGTCGGTGTACCGAGCACATCTTGGCTCTGGTTCTAAGC
Source organism: Cellvibrionales bacterium UBA3090 (assembly GCA_002367235.1). Classification (GTDB taxonomy): domain Bacteria; phylum Pseudomonadota; class Gammaproteobacteria; order Pseudomonadales; family Porticoccaceae; genus Porticoccus. The sequence goes on along the minus strand of DFBC01000159.1, from coordinate 13,225 downwards.
CTAATATCTCTTTAAAGAAAGGCGTCAGATCTAATCCTGATATACGTAATATGCCTACCCCACCACGCCCCGGCGGGGTAGCAATTGCCGCTATAGTGTCCTGATCGCTGGCAGATAACATTTTAATTTCCCAGAAAAAAGGCTCCCTATGGGAGCCCCTGA
>DFBC01000159.1:2852-12945 GCA_002367235.1 Cellvibrionales bacterium UBA3090 | reverse complement strand
AAGGTAAAGGCAATGGGCATCATCTGCATAACCTTAGCCTGTGTTGGGTCGGGAGGCGTTGGGTTTAGCTTCTGCTGAATAAACATACTTGCCCCCATAATCAGTGGAAGCACGAAGTAAGGGTCTTTAATCGACAAATCTTGAATCCATAAAATCCAAGGCGAGTGTCGCAACTCAACACTTTCGAGTAGCACCCAGTAAAGTGCGATGAACACCGGCATTTGTACCAGAATTGGCAGGCAGCCACCCATGGGGTTTACTTTTTCCCGCTTGTACAAACTCATGGTTTCCTGAGACATTTTCTGGCGGTCATCGCCATATAAATCCTTCAGGCGAGCCATTTCTGGCTGAAGTTTCCGCATATTAGCCATAGATTTATAACTGGTTGCTGAAAGCCTGAAAAATGCGGCCTTGATCATGACCGTTAAGAAAATAATCGACCAGCCCCAATTACCCAAAAAACCATGAAGCTGGGTAAGCACCCAGAATAAGGGTTTGGCGATCCACCAGAGCCAACCATAGTCGACGGTTAGGTCAAGATAAGGCGATATTTTTTCTAGGCGGTACTGATCCTTGGGGCCAGCATAAAAAGCGGCCTTTAGCTCACCCTTGCTCCCGGGCTCTACTGTGACCAAAGGAGAGGTAAAACCAAGTACATACAAATCTTGGTTACCTAATTTGCGTAGGTTAAATGTATTCGTGAGAGTTTGATCTGGCACCCAGGCGCTAATAAAATAATGCTGAACCATCGCTAGCCATCCCCCGGGGACAGCCTCTTTAAAGGGCTCGTCAGCTATATCATCAAAATCCATTTTTTTATAGTTTTCATCGTTACTGGTAAGTGCCGCGCCCAAGAATGGCTTCATGCCCATACCACCACCCACTGATGGATCGTGGCTATCGCGCTTTATTTGCCCGAACAATCCAGCTTTCCATGGCTGCGCACCCCGGTTTTCAATCTGGTAATTCAGTCCGACTAAATAATCGCCACGATTGAAACTAAACTGCTTGGTGATAAGAACCCCATCCTGCTCAAGGGTTAGGTTCACCTCTAACGTGTCTTGCCCCTCCAACATTTCGTAATGGTCAGCACCTACTTTAAACAGGGGGCGGCCAGCACTGGTGTCTGTTCCATTGGCTCCAATCAAACCACTTTGGGCAATATAGGTGGTACTCGCTGTACGATTAAGGAGAATAAAAGGGCTCTCGATATCACCTAACTCGGTTAAGTGTTGGGGTAACTCAACCCTGACAATATCACCACCATGAGTGTCGATTAGAACAGTCAAAACGTCTGTTGATACACGAACCATTCGTGTGTTTTTATTGGTAACCAATTCAACAGTCTGCTCAGAAATCGACTCATCAGAAACAGGTAGCTCACCTACATCGGAAGATGTATTAACTGCAACCTCCGGTAACTCTGGCGTTACCATGGCCTCTGCTGCGGCGATATCCACTTTTGGTGCATTTGCCTCCTGAAACGTATTCCATTCCAGAAATAGCATATAAAGCACCACCAGCATGGCACTAATAAGTAGTGAGCGTTGCCAATCCATATTTATTTCAACTCAGGTTTTTGTTCGGGTTGCGGAACCGGGTCAAATCCCCCGGAGTGATAAGGGTGACATTTTATAAGGCGGCGCAGGGTAAGATAACCCCCTTTCAACACGCCATACTGATCTACTGATGCCACCGCATAACAGGAACAGCTGGGATAAAAGCGGCAACTTGAACCTAAAAGAGGGCTAATCAAAAACTGATACCCTTTGATTCCAGCGATAATCAGCTTCTTCATTCCCGCTCAACCATTAGTTTACGAGTTAATCGCTGCCAACTTTTTTGTAACAACGCTATTTGATCGTGTGGGGAAAGTTTATCTAACCCCGGTCGAGCTAGAAATACCACATCAAGAGAATTTAACTGGGATTGCGCAAGACGAAAGGTCTCTCGCACGACCCGTTTCACACGGTTGCGGTCTACGGCATGTCGTATATGTTTTTTTGCGACCACAAGACCCAACCGAGGATGAGATAGCTCGTTTGGTCTGGCAAGCAATAAAAGGTGAGGGTGAGCAACCTTGAAATGGGTGCCACCAAAAACAGCCTGGTAAGCCCGGGCTGTTAATAGGCGTTTATTTCTGCTGAAGGTGGCTTCGGGCATGTTCTATTTGGGCATAGCCCTGCCCTTATGATGGGCTGATAATTATGCCGCTAAACGCTTGCGCCCTTTAGCACGACGACGTTTGATGACCAAACGGCCATTTGTTGTTGCCATACGAGCACGAAAACCGTGAGTACGTTTGCGCTTAAGTACGCTTGGCTGAAATGTTCTTTTCATGACTGACTTCCGTTAACTGACTATTAGCCTCAAAGGGCGGGCGATTTTAAAGAAAAAGCTCCGACAGATCAATGAAAGATCAAACCATAACGTAAATAAAGTTAACAATAATTTACACACAGAGTTACCCACAGCGATCTTTTTTTATCCACAACCCTTAGCAACCTGTGGGTAATCACCTGTAAAAGTCTCTTAAAAACCTCTGGATTATTTTGGGGATAACTATGATCACTGAAACTTTGTGGGTAACTATGCGTTCTCTCCACAGCCTAAACAGCGCTTAAGCCGAGCTTCAGAGCAGGTTGTTAGTTAGCTTATCATTTCTCTAACTGGTTGATTAATATAAATTATCATGGCCTATCCACAGAAATCTTCACCTCTATATATAAACATAATATTAAAAACCATATATATACCTATATATAAGTAGGTATATATTTAAACCATCTTAACCGCGTGTTTTTATCGACTTTTAAAATGCGTTAACTCTTGGGCCGTTTGTCTTATAATGCTTCCCCTTTTTTAATTCCCATGCTGGTTAGTCGCTATGCTTTATCCGGATAACTTTGATGTAATCGTAATTGGCGGTGGCCATGCCGGTACAGAGGCTTGCTTGGCTGCAGCCCGCATGGGATGTAAAACGTTATTACTGACACACAATATTGATACTCTGGGGCAAATGTCTTGTAACCCAGCGATTGGCGGTATTGGAAAAAGTCACCTGGTCAGGGAGATTGATGCTCTGGGTGGGGCTATGGCCCATGCCGCCGACAAAGGTGGGATCCAGTTCAGAGTTTTAAACTCTCGAAAGGGCCCCGCCGTCCGAGCCACACGCGCCCAGGCAGATCGTGCTCTGTATCGGGCTGCTATTCGCCAAACACTGGAAAATCAGCCAAATCTCTCGATTTTTCAGCAATCTGTTGATGACTTGATTATCGAGAACAATCGCGTAACTGGCGTGGTTACTCAAATGGGGTTGCGATTTAACGGAAAGACGGTGGTACTGACCACGGGAACGTTCCTTGGAGGAAAAATCCATATAGGCTTGGAGAATCATTCAGGTGGACGTGCAGGCGACCCACCCTCGATTAGTTTAGCTAAGCGACTACGCGATTTGCCATTTAGGGTAGATCGCCTAAAAACAGGTACCCCTCCCAGGATCGATGCCCGGAGTGTCGATTTTGAGGGACTGCAGCCACAGTGGGGAGATAAACCTGAACCGGTAATGTCATTTCTAGGTGATCTGTCACAACACCCACAGCAAATTTGTTGTTATATCACGCATACTAATGATCGAACCCACGAGATTATTCGTTCTGGAATGGATCGTTCGCCCATGTATACAGGGGTGATTGAAGGGGTGGGCCCCCGTTACTGCCCTTCAATCGAAGATAAGGTGGTTCGTTTTGCGGATAAAGACAATCATCAAATATTTATTGAGCCAGAGGGTTTAACGACCCACGAGTTGTACCCCAATGGAATTTCGACAAGCCTGCCGTTTGATGTGCAGATGGCATTGGTGCGGTCGATTAAGGGGTTTGAAAATGCCCATATCACCCGCCCGGGTTATGCTATTGAATACGATTACTTTAATCCGCAAGATTTAAAATATTCACTGGAAACCAAATGCGTGGCTGGTTTGTTCTTTGCGGGACAGATTAACGGGACAACGGGTTACGAGGAAGCGGGTGCTCAGGGTTTACTCGCGGGTGCCAATGCCGCACTTCAGGTACAAGAAAAAGAGGCGTGGTGCCCCCGTCGAGACGAGGCATATATCGGTGTTTTAGTGGATGACTTGATTACGCTGGGGACTCAGGAGCCCTATCGAATGTTTACCAGTCGTGCAGAATACCGCCTACTGCTTCGACAGGATAATGCTGATCAACGCTTGACTGAAAAAGGTCGAGAGCTGGGTTTGGTTGATGATCACCGCTGGAAAGCATTTACTGAAAAACGTGAGGCTGTTGAGCGAGGGCAGCAACGTTTGAAAAGTACCTGGATTCAACCCGAAACAGACCAGGCTGCATTGGTGGAAGAAAAAACAGGGTCAACCCCTACCAGAGAATACAACCTGTATGATTTGCTAAAGCGGCCCGAACTTGGCTATGACGATATTGTTGAGCTGGATGCCGGTAGTTCTGTGGCAGCGGATGTTGCAGAACAGATAGAGATTGATGCGAAGTACTCTGGCTATATTAATCGTCAGCAGGATGATATTGATAAAGTCCGCCGTCATGAAAATACCGTGATTCCAGTAGATTTTGATTACCTCGGGGTTAACGGTCTGTCCAATGAGGTCAAACAAAAATTGTCAGAGGCAAAACCAGAGACTTTAGCTCGTGCCTCAAGGATACCAGGTGTTACACCGGCGGCGATTTCCCTGTTGCTTATTTATCTAAAGAAAAAATCACTTTCAACTAAAAAAATTGCCTGATAATCGATGTCACGAGATTTAGAGTTAACCTTTCGAGAGGGGTTGCGTCAGTTATCATTGGTGCCATCAGACAAACAGATAAACCAATTGCTGGATTATCTGAATTTGCTAGAAAAATGGAATGGCGCTTATAACCTAACGTCTATCCGCGAACCGGATAAAATGCTTCGGCTACACCTTTTGGATAGCCTGAGTGTTGCACCCATGATCAGTGGCGAGCGAATTATAGATGTCGGGACAGGACCAGGGTTGCCCGGCATACCTTTGGCTATTCTTTTTCCCCACCGACAATTCACGTTAATGGATAGTAATGGGAAGAAAACCCGATTTTTATTTCAAGTGCGAACCCAGTTAGGACTTGAAAATGTCGAAGAAATTCAAAGTCGAGTTGAGGCTTACCGGCCAACAAAACCCTTTGATGCTGTGACCAGCCGGGCATTTACTAGCCTGAAAGATATGGTTGAAAAATGTACCCACTTAATTGATGAGCGGGGAAGTTTTTATGCGATGAAAGGGCAATATCCGGTGAAGGAGTTGAGTGCACTCCCAAAACACTATAATGTCGTTGCATCACATCAGCTCCAGGTGCCGGGCGTTGAGGGTGAGCGACACTTGATCGAAATTAAACTATCAAAATAGCATCCCGTTGAGGAATCCGTATTGAGCAAGACATTTGCCATTGCCAACCAAAAAGGTGGCGTGGGGAAAACCACCACCAGCGTTAATCTTGCCGCGTCTTTGGCCAGTTATGGCAAGCGGGTATTGCTAGTGGACATGGACCCCCAAGGCAATGCAACGATGGGTTGTGGTGTCAATAAGAACAGTATCGAGACCACAGTGCTGGATGTGTTGGTAGGTGATGTGACCACTGAAGCTGCCGTGCAGCGCAGCGAATCGGGTGGTTTCGATGTGTTGCCAGCCAATGGTGATCTTACGGCTGCTGAGGTTGAACTGCTAAAAGTTAAAAGCAGAGAAAGTCGCCTTCGCCATGCCTTGGCCAGAGTAAAAAATGGCTACGACTATATTATTATCGATTGCCCACCCTCATTGAGTATGTTGACGCTAAACTCGCTGGTTGCCTGTGATGGCGTAATAGTTCCAATGCAGTGTGAGTATTACGCACTGGAGGGCCTGTCGGCACTGCACAACACAATCAAAAAAATTAGTCAGTTCCTCAACCCGAAATTACGTTTGGAGGGAATACTTCGAACGATGTATGACCCACGGAATAGCCTTACAAATGAAGTGACGGCCCAATTGCGCAACCACTTCGGCGATAAGGTCTACCGTATAGCTATTCCAAGAAATGTGCGTCTGGCCGAGGCGCCCAGTTATGGTCAGCCAGCATTGGCTTATGATAAGAACTCAAAAGGTGCTCTGGCTTACCTGGGTCTGGCGGGCGAAATTATTCGACGATCAAAGGCGGCAGTTAAGATTCCGGCAGAAACGACAGGTTAGGTTATGGTGAAAAGAAAGGGATTAGGTCGCGGTCTCGACGCATTGTTGGGTATGGGTGAAGACGAAAATCCGGCAGAAGACAGCGATACCGTTCAGCAGGGAGCGCTAAAAGAGCTACCAGTGGAATTTATGTGTCGGGGTAAATACCAGCCACGCAGGGATATGCACCCGGAGGCACTGGAAGATCTCGCCAACTCAATACGAGCTCAGGGTGTAATGCAACCCATCGTTGTCAGGCCAACAGGTATTGATAGCTACGAGATTATTGCAGGGGAAAGGCGGTGGCGAGCAGCACAGCAGGCTGGCTTAGATACCATACCTGCACTGATACGCGATGTGACCGACGAAGCTGCCGTGGCCATGGCTCTGATAGAAAACATTCAGCGCGAAGATCTTAATGCTATAGAAGAGTCTCAAGCTTTAGTTCGCTTACAACAAGAGTTTGGCCTAACCCAGCAGCAAGTAGCAGAGGCTGTGGGTAAATCACGCAGCACGGTAACAAACCTGATGCGGTTAATGACTCTGGAGCAAGAAGTACAAAAATTTTTAGAGCATGGTGATCTCGAAATGGGTCATGCTAGGGCATTGTTGGGTCTCGACGGCGGTGCTCAAATAGAAACCGCAAGAACCATTGTTGCGAAAGGTTTGACCGTGCGACAGACAGAGGCCCTAGTAAGAAGAGTGCTTCAGCAAGAACAAAGACATGAAAACGAGCCGACCCAAAAAATTGATCCTGACACCAAGCGTTTACAAGATGATCTATCAGATCAGGTTGGAGTACCGGTGTTGATTCAGCACAATGCTAAGGGAAAGGGAAAGCTGGTACTTAAATACAATAGTCTGGACGAGCTTGACGGAATACTGAAACATATAAAGTAATAGCGGGCTATAACTCTGATAAATTATCGTTATATGTAATTATTCTGTTCTATACAGCTACTTATATTAAAGATTTGTTGAAAGTGCCCGAGGGACTACCTATAATTGCCGGCCGTTTGAGTGAGCATATTATGCAGGCTTAGACATTTAAGTGCGGAAAGGGGGGTAGCAAATGAAGGCTACCATAAAGGCTCCTCCGGTAGGTCGGATAGCAATAACACAGATCATCATTTTGTTGATCGCCGTGGTTGCCCTGTCACCGGTAGATGTAACCGCAGCCTACTCCATACTGATTGGTGGGTTGATACAAATAGGCCCTCATGCCTATTTTTCTCGACTGGCATTTCGGTATATAGGAGCAAGGCAGGCCCCAGAAATACTTCGCGCCATACAAAAAGGGGAAGCGGGCAAGTTATTGCTCACTGTGGTGATGTTTGGATTGGCGTTTAGCTTTGTTAAGCCAATCTATTTACCCGGACTGTTTCTTAGTTATGGCGTTATGATAATTGTGCAGTGGTTTTGTGCCGCGAAAGTGGTAAATCACAGATAATTTTGACCTTGCTGGTTTGAGAGAAAAAGAATGGCAGGCGACACCCAACAAACGGGCTCCGAATACATACAACACCATTTAACCAATCTAACATTTGGTCACACAGACCATGGTTGGGGGTTTGCGCATAATGCCCAAGAGGCAGCGGAAATGGGTTTTATGGCTGTAAACGTGGACAGTCTTGGCTGGTCCATTGGTCTTGGTCTTGTTTTTGCCCTGCTATTTCGCTGGGCAGCAAAGCGCGCTACTTCTGGTATACCAGTGGGCTTTCAAAACTTTGTTGAAATGATGGTTGAGTTTGTGGATGGGACTGTTAAAGACAGTTTTCATGGCCGCAACCCTTGGATCGCCCCGATGGCTTTGACCATCTTTGTCTGGGTGTTCCTGATGAACCTGATGGACTTGATACCAGTGGATGTTGTTCCCTGGTTGATGGGTTTAGCCGGCGTTCATTTCCAGAAAATTGTGCCCTCAACAGACCCAAATATTACCCTGGGTATGGCGCTAGCCGTGTTTGGTATGATTATTTACTACAGCATAAAGGTAAAAGGTGTTAGTGGTTTTGTTGGCGAACTGACCCTGCAGCCCTTTGGTGCTAAGAATCCCGTAGTTCAAGCCTTTTTTGTTCCGATTAACCTAGCGCTAGAGTTGGTTGGCTTGTTAGCCAAGCCGTTCTCTCTTGGCTTGCGACTGTTCGGTAACATGTATGCGGGAGAAATGATCTTTATCTTGATTGCCATGATGTATGGCGCGGGATGGATTTTAGGTGCTTTTGGTGGCGCGTTACAGTTGGGTTGGGCAATATTCCACATCCTGATTATTACGCTGCAGGCATTTATTTTTATGGTGTTGACTGTCGTGTACCTGAGTATGGCGCACGAAGATCACTAAATTATTTTTTAAACTTTACTACTTACTTTAAGTTATTAGGAGAAGAAAATGGAACTCATCTTGGTTGCAGCTGCAATTATGGTTGGTTTTGGTGCGCTGGGCGCCGCTGTTGGTATGGGCCTGCTAGGTGGCAAATTGCTGGAAGGCACTGCTCGTCAACCAGAACTTGGACCAATGCTACAAGGTAAAATGTTCCTTTTGGCTGGTTTGATTGATGCGATCCCAATGATCGGTGTTGGTATCGGCATGTACCTGATTTTTGCGGTATACGCCGGTTAATAACGACAACCCCATTCTTTTATCTAACTCCAAGAAAGAGGTGTTGGCGTGAATATTAACCTGACCCTGATCGGACAGCTGATTTCTTTTCTGTTCTTTATTTGGTTCTGCAAAAAATTTGTATGGACTGCCATCATTACATCGATGGAAGAACGGCAGAAAAAGATAGCCGATGGTTTAGATGCCGCAGACAGAGCTTCTCGTGATCTAGAGCTAGCGCAAGAAAAGGCGGTAGAGCGACTCACGGAAGCTAAGCAAGAAGCATCAGCAATTATTGAGCAGGCTAACAAGCGTGCAAACCAGATTGTTGACGAAGCTAAAGAGCAAGCCAAAACTGAGGGTGATCGCCTGAAAGTGGCTGCTCAGGCAGAAATCGAGCAGGAAACGAACCGTGCCAAAGAAGAGTTGCGTAATAGCGTAGCGGCTCTTGCTCTAGCTGGCGCAGAGAAGATCCTGAAAGCAAACATCGATGAAAGCGCAAATCGTGCTTTGGTTGATGACCTGGCAGCACAGCTGTAACCGAGGTTTAACATGGCGGAATTGAGCACTCTGGCTCGGCCTTATGCGAAAGCGGCGTTTCAATATGCTGCCGATGCAAGCGACTTGCAGGGTTGGGCCGACGGCCTTGCCCTTGTTGCGGCTGTAGCACAGCAGGATGCAGTAGTAAAACTGCTGAGTTCACCCAGTTACACAGCAGCTCAGCAGGCAGAAAAAACTATTGAGGTTTGTGGTGACGCCGTAAATGACAAGGTCCGCGGATTTCTGCAGGTCTTGGCAGAAAATCGTCGTCTGCAACTACTGCCACAGATATATCAGCAGTTCGAGGCACTAAAGGCCAACCGCGAAAAAACCATTGAGGTTGATGTCGTGGCGGCCGTTGAAATTAGTGCAGAACAACAAAACAAGCTGGCAAGTGCGCTCAGCGCGAAACTTGAACGTGAAGTTACCATGCAGGTGTCAGTCGATGACAGTCTGATTGGTGGCGCCATCGTTCGAGCCGGAGATACCGTTATAGACGGCTCTATTCGCGGGCGATTGGCAAAACTCGCCGAAGCATTAAATTCCTAGGATTGAGGACCAGAGCAAATGCAGCAACTGAATCCATCCGAAATCAGTGAAATCATCAAGCAGCGTATTGATAGTCTTGAAGTTTCATCTGAAGCAAAGAACGAAGGCACTATCGTATCCGTATCAGACGGTATCATTCGCATCCACGGCCTAGCCGATGTGATGTACGGTGAAATGATCGAGTTTGATGGCGG
>DFBC01000159.1:0-2789 GCA_002367235.1 Cellvibrionales bacterium UBA3090 | reverse complement strand
GAAGGCCAGAAAGCACGTTGTACCGGCCGCATCCTAGAAGTGCCAGTAGGCCCTGAACTAGAAGGTCGTGTCGTTGATGCATTGGGTAACCCCATTGATGGCAAAGGCCCAATCAACGCGAAAGAAACCGATGCAATTGAAAAAGTTGCTCCGGGTGTAATCGCACGTCAGTCTGTTGATCAGCCAGTACAAATTGGTCTGAAAGCGATTGATGCTATGGTGCCAATCGGCCGCGGTCAGCGCGAGTTGATTATTGGTGACCGTCAGATTGGTAAAACAGCTATTGCTGTTGATGCGATCATCAACCAGAAAGGTTCTGGCATTAAGTGTATTTATGTCGCAGTAGGACAAAAAGCGTCTTCTATTGCTGCCGTAGTACGTAAGCTCGAAGAGCACGGCGCAATGGAGCATACTATTGTTGTTGCTGCGACGGCTTCTGACCCTGCTGCCATGCAGTTCTTGGCACCATTTGGTGGCTGCTCCATGGGTGAGTATTACCGTGATCGCGGTCAAGATGCATTGATCATTTATGATGATTTGACCAAGCAAGCTTGGGCTTATCGCCAAATTTCATTGTTGCTGCGTCGTCCACCTGGTCGTGAAGCTTACCCTGGTGACGTATTCTACTTGCACTCCCGCTTGCTAGAACGCGCCGCACGTGTAAATGCTGACTATGTTGAAAAATTCACCAACGGTGAAGTAAAAGGCCAAACAGGTTCTCTGACAGCACTGCCTGTTATTGAAACTCAGGCTGGTGACGTATCTGCATTCGTACCGACTAACGTGATCTCCATTACTGATGGTCAGATCTTCCTCGAGGCTGATATGTTTAACGCGGGCATCCGTCCAGCGATGAACGCCGGTGTTTCGGTATCTCGTGTTGGTGGTGCTGCACAGACCAAGATCGTTAAAAAGCTGTCCGGTGGTATTCGTACTGCACTGGCGCAGTATCGTGAGTTGGCAGCATTCTCTCAGTTTGCATCCGATCTCGATGATGCTACTAAGGCCCAGCTGGATCATGGTGAGCGTGTTACTGAGCTGATGAAGCAAAAGCAATATGCACCACAAAGTGTTGCTGAGATGGCTCTAACCATTTACGCCGCAGATAACGGTTACCTTAAAGACGTTGCTGTTAATAAGATTGGCGACTTTGAAGCGGCTCTACTTTCTTATATGAAGGCAGAGCATGGTGATTTGTTAGATCAGGTTAACCAAAGTGGTGACTGGAACGACGATATTGAAGCCAGTTACAAGGCGGCGCTAGAGAAATTTGTAAGCACCCAAACTTGGTAATTTCTGATAAGAGCAGGCATCAGTCTGCTCTTACTTGAAGGCATAGATTATGGCTGTCGGAAAAGAAGTTAAAACCAAAATCACCAGTATCCAGAGCACCCAAAAAATTACGAGTGCAATGGAGATGGTGGCTGCGAGCAAGATGCGTCGTGCCCAGGAGCGCCGAGAACTCGGTAAGCCCTATGCTGACCGCATCCGCTCTGTAGTTGGTCACATTGCCAGTGCAGTTAGTGAATACAACCACCAATATATGGAGCAGCGCGAAATCAAGCGCGTTGGTTATATTATTATCTCGACCGATCGGGGTTTGTGCGGTGGTTTAAACACTAACCTGTTCAAGCAAGTTATCAAATCAATGAAAGACTGGTCTGATCAAGATATTGAAAACGACCTTTGTGTTATAGGTAATAAAGCAGCAGCGTTCTTTGGTAGTTTTGGTGGCAACATTGTCGCTACAGTAAAAGACCTCGGTGATGCACCTTCTGCTAATGATCTCATTGGTGGTGTAAAGGTCATGCTGGACGCTTATGATGAAGGTAAAATTGATCGACTCTATGTAGTTTCGAATGAGTTTGTTAATACCATGACACAAAAACCGGTTGTCGAGCAGTTGTTACCGCTCCAGCCAGTTGAAGATGACAAACTAAAGCACCACTGGGATTACCTTTACGAGCCAGATGCCAAGGAATTATTGGATGGATTGTTGGTTCGCTATATTGAATCTCAGGTCTATCAGGGTGTGGTAGAGAATAAAGCCTGTGAACAGGCGGCGCGGATGATTGCTATGAAGAGCGCCACCGACAACGCAGGTGATCTGATTAACGAATTGCAATTGCTTTACAACAAAGCTCGTCAGGCAGCTATTACTCAAGAGTTGTCAGAGATTGTTAGTGGTGCAGCAGCAGTTTAACCAAAGATTTTTAAGGTTTAGTTTAAGAGGAACCGGAAATGAGTAGCGGACGTATCGTTCAAATTATTGGTGCTGTTATCGACGTGGAATTTTCACGTGATCAAGTGCCTAACGTGTATGACGCACTACAGGTTGAAGATAAAGGTTTAACCCTCGAAGTTCAGCAACAGCTGGGTGACGGTGTAGTGCGAACTATTGCCATGGGTTCTTCAGAGGGCATCAGCCGAGGCCTTGGCGTCAATAATACTAATGCACCTATTTCTGTTCCTGTTGGTATAGAAACTCTAGGCCGTATCATGGATGTGTTGGGCAACCCAATCGATGAAAAGGGTCCCATCGGTGAGAAAGAGCGCGCAGCTATTCACCGTAAGCCACCAGCTTATGACGAATTGGCTGCCTCCAATGAATTGTTGGAAACAGGCATTAAGGTAATCGACCTGGTTTGTCCGTTTGCTAAGGGTGGTAAAGTTGGTCTGTTCGGTGGTGTGGGTGTTGGTAAGACCGTTAACATGATGGAATTGATCAACAACATCGCGCTAAAGCATGAAGGTTTGTCAGTGTTTGCTGGTGTTGGTGAGCGTACGCG
>DFBC01000054.1:3215-3528 GCA_002367235.1 Cellvibrionales bacterium UBA3090 | reverse complement strand
CATGTGCCGCAGGCTAACTTTCGGTGATAGGTGACTTTGCCCAGATAGTAGGGGTCATCGAGAGAAGGCGGGGCCATATTTATGGAAGCCAGTGCCATTGGCGTGCACAGTGTGACGGCTATGAATAAGAAAAAAGCCGGTGCGCCATATACTCGAATTTTTATCATNNNTGCATTGCCTGTTTGTTGAGTATTTTTAATGACCCGCTTTATGGTAACTATAGAGTGTCGAGTGATTTATGGTAACTATAGAGTGTGGAGCGATGAAATAGTTCGACGTTATAGGTATTCGTTAAATTGGCTAAGCCGGCATA
>DFBC01000054.1:2880-3195 GCA_002367235.1 Cellvibrionales bacterium UBA3090 | reverse complement strand
AAATGGTTTTTGTGCTAATTTGGTTTTTTCCTTATCTCGGGCTTAAGTTTCTTGTAGTTTTCTTATCAACGAAGTTGCTTAGCGATGAATGATGGTGACACGGTAAAAAGTAAAAAAAATAGCGTTTTTTATTTAAACAAAAGTTCGCCTTCCTTCAGTTGGTCTTTGGATGGGGCTGGACTGATTTGTGCGATCTCTTACGCTGCCCTGGCCTGGTATTCACTGCGGCCAGAATTTCTTTCGCTATGGATGTTTTACAGCTTTTTAGGCATTTGCCTGTTCGCAACCCTGATAGCATTTAGCCGCTCGGATGAG
>DFBC01000054.1:1447-2875 GCA_002367235.1 Cellvibrionales bacterium UBA3090 | reverse complement strand
AGTCCCTTTCACCCATGCGGTTGCTGTTTTGGACGTGCTGTTTCCATCTTATCGGTGTGTTGGGAGATCCTTTATGGGAAGACGATTTTTTTCGTTATCTCTGGGACGGCTACCGGTTTTATGAAACAGGAACGCCCTATGGCGTAGCGCCCTCTGAGTTTTTCGGTGATGGAGCTATTCCAGAAAAATTTCAGGCGTTGCTGGCCAGAATCAATTACCCGAATATACCGACAATTTATGGGCCGACACTAGAGTATACGTTTTTGTTGAGCCACGTTTTAGCACCAGCAAAAATTTGGCCATTACAGTTAATTTATACCCTGGCTGATCTAACCCTCGTTTTACTGTTGTTGCGATTGGTGAGTGCACGTTGGGTACTACTGTATGCCTGGTCTCCGTTAGTGATCAAGGAACTTGCTTTTACGGCACATCCGGATGGTGTCGGTGTTTTGTTGATGATGTTGGCATTGTATTTTCGGCAGCAAAAGGTGTATTCGCTGGCGGCCGGCTTCATCGCGCTGAGTGTCGGAGCAAAGGTGTTTGCTCTACTGATGGTGCCATTTGTTTTATGGCGCACGCCCTTACGCTATTGGGTATTGTTTTTGATGCTGTTAGGCTTGTTATACAGCCCCTTTATTTGGCGAGGGGCATCGGATATGCAGGGGTTGTTGACCTTCGCCACGCAGTGGCAGTTTAACAGTTCCATATATGCTTATTTGCTTCAGTGGTTTGACGCTATGTCGGTCAAGCTGATATTGGCCAGCGTTTTTTTAGCTGCGTATACGTGGATATTTTGGCGACACTGTAGAGCGAATACCTGGCAAATGCCTCGCGGCGATATCATCTTTGGTTTGTTTCTTATTATTTCGCCTGTGGTTAACGCTTGGTATGTAATTTGGCTACTGCCATTTGCCGTGTTTTTCCCTCGCCTGTGGAGTTGGACATTTTCTATCTGTGTGTTGTTGTCATATGCTGTTGGAATAAATATGGCGTATGTGGATGTTGAGCCTTTGCAAATACCACTGTGGGTGCTGCTTCTGGAGTATGGCTTAATTTTGATTGCAGCCTGTTTGGATGCATGGTTTAGAGTATCAGGTAGCAATTGCCCTTATTTTTCTAAGGGTAATTTAGAAAAATCAAACGCACAGCATTAAATGTTGTTGTATAACTACAAATTAGATTAAGGTTTTTTTTAATTAAATAATTTAAGTCGTCATAACAATAGGTTTAGAATGGCGGTGCTTGGAGCACTTATATAAAAAGAACTAGAGACCATTAGAAAAACAATCAAGCATTGTGCATTTTAATTGCTTTGTGGTTCGAATTGATAAGCTGAGTAGTCACGGTTGGGGGTTCCCTAAAGGGTTCACCTGTTTGCTTAACCATGGTGCCTGAATTATGCGGGTTTGGGCTGGGAGGAAGTGCTGA
>DFBC01000054.1:606-1428 GCA_002367235.1 Cellvibrionales bacterium UBA3090 | reverse complement strand
AACACCTGCTTCTGTTCAGAAGCTAATTAAACTTGGTTATGAGGTGGTTGTTCAGTCTGGTGCAGGTGATCCAGCACACTATGACGATGACGCTTACATGGCGGCTGGTGCCGCCATCTCCGTTGACGCTCCATCCCTTTGGGAGCAATCAGATTTCATCCTGAAAGTTCGAGCTCCGATGATGCACCTCGAGTTAGGCCGGCACGAAGTCGACCTGATGAAAGAGGGCGCTTATCTTGTTAGTTACATTTGGCCGGCCCAAAGTCCTGAGTTGCTCGATCAGCTTGCCGCAAAGAAGGCGACTGTTTTTGCTATCGATAGCCTTCCGCGTATCAGCCGGGCACAGAAAATGGATGCGCTGAGTGCTATGGCTAACATTGCGGGTTACCGCGCTGTTATTGAAGCGGCGAATCATTTTGGTCGCTTTTTTACTGGTCAGGTCACCGCGGCAGGTAAAGTGCCCCCAGCCAAGGTAATGATCATTGGTGCTGGTGTTGCAGGTTTGGCTGCTGTGGGTACTGCCAATAGTATGGGAGCGATTGTTCGTGCCTTTGATACTCGGCTGGAAGTAAAAGAGCAAGTCGAAAGTATGGGGGCTGAATTCCTTGAGTTGGATTTCTCCGATGAGGATGGCAGTGGCGGCGGTGGTTACGCCAAACAAATGAGTGATGAATTTATTGCGGCTGAGATGGCGCTGTTCGCCGAGCAGGCCAAAGAAGTCGATATCATCATTACCACTGCACTGATCCCCGGAAGACCTGCGCCCAAGTTAATTACCGCGGCAATGGTCCAGTCCATGAAGCCGGGTAGCGTGGTTGTCGA
>DFBC01000054.1:0-589 GCA_002367235.1 Cellvibrionales bacterium UBA3090 | reverse complement strand
CTGGCCTCAGAGCGGGGCGGTAACTGTGAGCTTACGGTGCCGGGAGAGGTTGTCGTGGATCACGACGTCACCCTGATAGGCTATACCGACTTACCCAGTCGCATGGCTAAGGTTTCAAGTGACCTTTATGCCAGCAATCTGGTGCACCTGTTATCTGATTTGACCCCCGAGAAAGATGGCCAGCCGCAGGTGAACATGGAAGATACCGTTGTTCGCGGTGTCACTGTGGTCAAGGACAGTGAAATCACCTGGCCACCACCCAAAGTTGAAGTCTCTGCCAGTGTCCCTCCNNACGCCGGGTACCGAAGAGCCTTCTCCGGCAGGCGAGGAAGCGGCTAAACCCTCACTTATCAAGAAGTGGTTAGGAAAAGGGGTAATGTTGGCTGTGACTGTGGCTGCACTTTTGGGGATTGGTGGTTATGCACCGGAAAGCTTCCTCAGCCATTTCACGGTCTTCGTGTTGGCGTGTTTCATTGGTTGGCAGGTAGTCTGGAATGTAACGGCATCGTTGCATACCCCGCTAATGAGTGTAACTAATGCGATTAGTGGCATTATTGTGATTGGTGCCATTCTTCATTTGGTTCAGGCC
>DFBC01000135.1:2843-12530 GCA_002367235.1 Cellvibrionales bacterium UBA3090 | reverse complement strand
CGACTGAGCTATCCGGGCATTACTGGTGTCACTGCTGTGTCACAAGAGGCGCGTATTAAACCTTCTCGTCTTTATATCGTCAAGGGCGTTTTGGAAATTATTCGGCTGGAGGTACGTAGCCTTCCGCTTCGTCTATTTTTTCACCAGACAAAAACTTGTCGCGCTGTTCGTTGAGGTAGGTTCGTGCCGTCATGTCCATCATGTTGAGACGTTTTTCATTGATTAGCCGGGTTTGATGTTCCAGCCATTCAGCCCAGGCTTGCTTGGAGATGTTGTCGTAAATGTACTGACCCTTTGGGCCGGGAAAGGGTGCGACATCGAGACCTTCCAGTTCTTTGTTGAGTTTTTTGCAGTGAACCATACGAGCCATGGATGTGTTCCTTATACTTTGAGTTGTTGCAGAAGTTGCTGTACCGGTTGGGCGGTGCCCACTTCTAGTGGCGAGTTAGGGTTATACCAGACTCTGGCACAGCTATCCATTATAGCCGGTTGTTGTGTGGCGTCGATCAGCACTGGCTGGTAATCCAAATGGAAGTGGCTAAAGGTGTGTCGTTGTTTGGGTAGTAGCTGCCAGTTGATCGGCTGGCAGTTCAGCTGATGGCAGGTGGGTCTGATGTCTGCTTCCCTGTCGCACTGGGGAAAGACCCAAAGCCCACCCCATAGTCCGTTAGCGGGTCGCTGTTCCAGAAGAACTTCGCCTTGTGGGTTGCGAATAATAAGGAACAGGTTTTCTCGGACGGGTTGTGCTTTGCGCGGCTTTTTACCGGGGTAGTCTGTCGGCGATCCTGTGTTATATCCGCGGCATTCCCGGGCTAACGGGCATTTCTGGCACTGAGGTCGAGTGCGAGTGCAGAGGGTTGCGCCCAGATCCATAATGGCCTGGGTGTAGTCGGCAATTCTCGACGTGGGGGTGTGTTGTTCCGCCAGACACCAGAGTTCTTTACTGGTGGCAGCCTGTCCAGGCCAGCCATCAATGGCATGGTAGCGGGCTAATACCCGTTTGACGTTGCCGTCGAGTATGGTGGCTGTTTTTTGAAAGGCAATGGTGCAGATGGCCCCAGCGGTGGATCGGCCTACGCCGGGCAAGGTTTCGAGTTGCTCGACGGTATCGGGGAATGCGCCATCCCGTTCGTCGACGATAAGTTGCGCGGCTTTATGCA
The DNA here is from genome assembly GCA_002367235.1 of Cellvibrionales bacterium UBA3090. Taxonomy (GTDB): domain Bacteria; phylum Pseudomonadota; class Gammaproteobacteria; order Pseudomonadales; family Porticoccaceae; genus Porticoccus. The sequence goes on along the minus strand of DFBC01000135.1, from coordinate 11,370 downwards.
GGTTTCGTGCGCGGGCGTAGTAGCCGAGCCCGGTCCAGTGGTGCAACACGTTGTCCTGAGTGGCGCCGGCAAGTGCTTCAATAGTGGGGAAACTTGCCATAAAGCGCTGGTAGTAGGGAATGACGGTTTTAACCTGGGTCTGCTGCAGCATGATTTCGGAAACCCACACCCGGTAGGCGGTGATCTCTTTTTGCCAGGGAAGATCCTTGCGGCCATATTGGTCAAACCAGTCCAGCAATTGCCGGGAAAATAGCTGGCTCACTAGCGAAAGATGCCTTTTAGAAGGGTATCAATGACTTGTTCTTTGATGTCTGCGGGTTCCTCTGGGGTGGTTTCTTGATTGTTCTCTGTCGCCTCTGGTTGGGAGGTGTCGGCCTTGGGCTTCAGGAATTGATCAAACAGTTTTTCTTTTATTTTTTCCTGCAGGAGCTGGTTGATGAATTGCTTGTCCGGCAGACAGTTACCTTCGCCATTTTCTGCAAAGGAGCCTGTGCATCGAAGGGGAATATCGCGGTTGCGAATCCGCTTGCTCTTCACGATGCAACCGGTCTCAGAGGTGCGGTCTCCCTGAAGGTTTGCGTTGATTAGCATGTTGTAGGTCTGTTGATCTAAATTCACGATCCCGTTGCCGGATACGGCGAGATTACCAAGTCCCGTGGTAAAGGCTGGCAGGGTGATTTTTTGCTCCCGCCATTGGAAATTACCCTGCAAGTCCTTGAGCTTGGTGCTTTCGGACCAGGATTGGTTGGCCAGTGGTTGTTTTTCTACCAGTGCAGCCATTTCGCAGTAGCCGCGCTCTACGTTGATATTGTCGACTTGAAGGTTGCTGACGTTGAGTTTGCCATTACCGGCAAGGTTTGCCATCAGTGCTTCCTGGGTATCGCCAAGGCTCGCGCCGGTGAAATCCATGGTTAGGCGCCCCCGGATATCCGATTGTTCGGCCAGTGTGGTGAGGGCTTGGTGAAGGTCGATATCGACTAACTGCTTGGTGAAGGTGATACGAGGTGTTTTGTTTTGAAGGTTAACCTTGGTGGTGGCTTTGAACTTGCCGTCAAACACCTCGCCGGATAAATCGGTTATTTCGAGAATGTTATTGTTGGTGAATAAATTGAGGTGGAGTTGTCCGAGACGAATGTTGTCACTGGTAATGCTTTTAAGATTTAGCTCTACGTGACCCTTGCCGCCCTCAAGAAGTGCCAGGGGTGCCAGAAGGGGGGTGAGCAGGGCGGCCTGATTGCCATTGTTTGTACTACCCTCACCACTGGCGGGTAGTGTCAGGTCGTTTCCAGCCAGGGTCATGTCCAGTTGGCGAACGCCGTCCAGCTTAAGCGACAGCCCGCCTGTCAGGCTGAAATCATCGAGGGACAACTTCAGGTTATCCAGTTTTACCGCCTGTTCAGAGACAGAGAAACCGGACTGTATGGCGGCCTTTTTAAAGCCTTCTGGTGCATCAAACGGCAGCGCTTTAAGTATCAGGTTGTTGACCGACAGTTCGCCTGCCAGGACGGGAGCGGTGGTTAGCTTCTGCCCTGTAACCATCCCTTTGATTTTTGCCGACCCGAGTTGGCCTTCTATCTTGTCGAGGTTTAGGGCATCGGTTTGGCCGTTGTAGCGGGCATTAAAATTCAGGGTTAACGGCAGCTTGTCGTAACCCGTCAGCGATAGTGTGGCATTTGATAGGGCGACTTGCTGGTCTTCGAGTTGCAAGGTCAGCGCTGAATCAAGCGCAACACTGAGTGGCGTGGGTTGCTCTGGGAGTGTCGTTTTAAACGTTAAGTCGATCGGGAAGGCCTTGCCGTCGAGATTTAACTGGCTACTGGTGAAGTTAAGCTGTTCGATGACTCGATCCGGGGTTCCCGGTGCTGCCAGTGTAAAGCGGCTGTTTGTGAGTGACAGTTGATCAATGGCCAACTCAAAGGGTAGCTCCGTGGTAGCGGTTTTCTGCGTAGATGCTGCGGCACCGGGCAGGGCAGCCACGCTGGCCGCTTCCTGAGCAGACTCGGCTCTGATGTCGGCGCCATCTATGGTGATGGCTCGAAGTCTGATCGACCGCGATAGCAGGGCCTTCCAGTCCAGTGTGAAGTTGGCTTGTTCGAAGTGAATATCTGGAATGCCTGCCGCTTTGCCCGCGAGGGAGGTGGCGCCTGCATGAATGGCTAAATTTGGGTAGAAGGACCAACCGAGGTCACCTTCAATGGCGAGCTCGATATCGTTTTGTCTGGCCAGTTTTTCGAGTTCCGGCTTGTAGCTGTTTGGGTCTATGCCCAGAATCACAAAGGCAATACTTCCCACCAGTACGAGCACCAGTACTACAACCAGTGCGATAAAGCCCTTTAACCATTTCAATGTGTGCGCTCCCTTGTTGCCACTGTGTTTTTTTAGCCAGATTAGCCGTTTATTTCGGGTATCAATAAAAATGGCCATTGAGGGTCAATATCTTACCCTCAATAGCCAGCCTTGTTGATAGAAAACCCTGCTCGTCTAAAAGTACGGGCATGGGTTGTGTGGCGGGGGTTACCCGTCAGTTTGCCAAGACCAACGGTTAGAAGCTCATACGGACGCCAAGTTCCACGCTTTGGGCGGGTTCCGGGGCGATGTTCCGCAGAAATGAGGTGGCATTGCGAATTTCCTGATCCAGCAAATTGTTGGCTTTCAAAAACAGCAACCAGTGACCGTTGGCTGTATCGATGTGGTAGTGCACATGACCGTCCAGTCGTGTGTAACCATCGGTGTCTTCTTCGAAATCGCCGGCGTGACTCTGCTTTTTGGCTTCGGTAAGTTTAAGCCCTGCATTCCATTGTGACTGGAAGTAATCCAGGGCAACACCAAAGCGCAGTGGTGGTATGCGAGGGACGTCTCCATTTTTATCCAGTCTGGCCCGCACGTAGTCGCCAAAGAATTCAACATCCCAGCGATCACTCAGGTGAATGCCGATGCTTGCTTCAGCGCCTCTAAAGGTCGCATCTTCCTGTTGATACTGATAAATCGTTAACTCTTCGCCCGCGTCTTCCAGCCCGGTGTTTTTCTTGAAGATGAAATCATCGATGCTGTTGTAGAAAAGGTTAACACTGAGATTAATGGGCCCTTCGTATTGATAACCAATTTCAAAGTTGTGACTGGTTTCTTCATCGAGGTTGGCGTCACCAATATCAAAGCTTTCACTGGCATGATGGGGGCCATTCGAGAGCAGCTCTTCTACCGAGGGGGCGCGCTGGGCACGGGTTAAGGCGAAGCTGATGCTTTGATCTTCGGTCATTTGCCACCGTGTCCCGAAGGACAGGCTTTGGGTATTGTGGTCGATGTCTGAGCCATTGTTAAATGGGTTGCTGTCGGGGTCGATAGTTTGCCGATCCAGCCGCAGCCCCAATTCATAACTCCAGTCGCCATAGTTGGTTTCGCCCACCCAAAAAATGCCGCCATTTTGGATGTCAGACTTGGGGATAAAGGATTCTTCTCCAATGGCGGCAAACTGTCGGTCTTCCAGTTGCAGTCCAATGGCTCCGGACCAGCCCAGAATTTCCTGGTGCAATAATTCCACCCGGCCCTCAATAGCTTCATTGGTAAAGCGTGTCCCTTTTTCTCCGCCCTCCAGCTCAGTGTGTTCATAATCATTGTGGCTGAGACGCATTCTGCCCAGTGTGAATCCCGGCAGAATATCCGCCCATTCCGCCTTGAGATCCACGCGGGTCTGTTCCATATCGATGCGCACATCGGTGGCTTCATCCGCGTGATCCTCATGGTGGTGACCATTGGGCGGGATACCGTAACGATTTTCCATTTCACTGACGGATATACCGATAAATCCCTGATCGCCTATCCAGGACAGCCCGCCTGTGACGGTGTGAGCCTGGGTGTCTGTGTTGTCAATATAACCGTGGGTGGTTTCATGATCAGCGGGGTCTTCGCCATCTTCCGGATGTTGTGCCAGCCCTTCAATTTCGATGTCATTGCTGTCCCGGTAGAGACCATCGATATGCCAGGCCCAGTTGCCGAGTGGCGTATCGGTTAAGGAGTTTTCCATTAGGAAAACCGTGCTGTTTTGATCATTGACACTGTTGTACCGGTATTCCACGGCCGAGTTCAGTTTCTCTGGCAAGTCATCGGGGATTCGGTTGTCGATCACATTGACGACACCACCGATGGCGCCGTTGCCGTAGCGTAGGGTTGCCGGCCCTCTGAGTACTTCGATACGTTCGGCAACCAGCGCTTCTGTGGTAATGGCGTGATCACCACTGGCGGAAGAAGCATCCAGAGTGCCTAGGCTATCCTGCATGACCTTGACTCGATTACCTACTTGCCCGCGGATGACGGGTTTGCCAACACCAGGGCCAAAGCCTGAGCTGGTTACGCCGCGCTCATTTTGCAGGGTCTCACCAATCGTCGCAGCGGCTTCTCTATGCAGTGCTTCGCCAATTAATACGCTGGTAGCTTGATTGATGCCGGTGGCATTTTCTTCTAACGGTGAGGCTGAAATGATGACTTCGTTAAGTTGAGACTCGTCGTGTTCCAGTGTTTGTGCGATAGCTGTGCAGGGTAGGCTGGACGCGGCCAGCACTACCATAAAAGTATTTTTCATGAGTCATGGTCCTATAGCGGGGGACAAAAGAATGTTGTTGTTTCTAGGGTGCTATAGGGCAAGGGGGTGCGCGGCTGTTGCGGGGCGCTACTGGGGTGAGTTTTGGCGCTGTGGTATTGGTGGCCACAATTTCTGTGGCGAAGTCAGTAATCTGCAGGGGTTGTCGTGCGGTTTCGAGAGTGACGTCGCCGGTACCCGAGGATAGGCACAGCTGGCAGTTGACCTTGTCATTGTCAAGATGAATGTGTGCAGCAGCCGTCTGACTGAGCCACAGAGTCGTGATGGCCAGTAGACAAGCAAGAATAATGTTGGGTCTGCGAAAGTGCATATTTTAGAGAATTAGACCGTGGTCTTGGAACAATTGTGTGCCAGAAGTGTAATCACTTCATGCTTCTTATGGAAGGGTTTGTGTGAGCGCTTTATAATACGGCTCCCCACAGCCTTGTAGGCAGTGGTAATGTAGTTGAGAAAGCTTGTCTTGGAGAACAGCATGGCGGAACGTAAGGCGGCAGTAAGTCGTGACACGCTAGAGACGCAGATTACTGTCGAGGTGAACCTCGATGGGACGGGTCAATCGAGCTTTGATACCGGGGTTCCCTTTCTCGAGCATATGCTGGATCAAATCGCCCGCCACGGTTTAATTGATATTCATGTGAAAGCCAATGGCGATACTCATATTGATGACCACCACACGGTAGAAGATATTGGTATTACTCTGGGGCAGGCATTTCACCAGGCTCTCGGTGATAAAAAAGGTATTCGCCGCTACGGCCATGCCTATGTTCCTTTGGATGAGGCGTTATCCCGAGTGGTTATAGACTTTTCTGGCCGGCCCGGTCTGGAAATGTTTGCCGAGTTTTCTCGCCCGAGGGTGAAGGATTTTGATGTGGATCTGGCCTATGAGTTTTTTCAGGGGTTTGTGAATCATGCCGGTACCACGTTACATATCGATAACTTGCGTGGGAGTAATGCTCACCACGAGTTAGAAACGATCTTTAAGGCATTTGGTCGCGCTGTGCGTATGGCCATTGAACTGGACCCAAGAATGGCGGGCGTGATGCCTTCCACCAAGGGAACGCTCTAAGACCGGATGCCTTTTTAAGGCGCCTTATTAACGATAATCTATAGATTAAATTTCTTATGACAGACTTCCGTACTCGCATTGCCGTACTTGATTATGGCATGGGCAATCTACATTCCGTTTCGAAGGCTTTGGAGCATGTCGCTCCGCAGGCGGAGGTGATCGTGACGGCCAGTCCTGAGGACGTTGCCGATGCGGACCGGGTGGTGTTTCCCGGTGTCGGAGCGATAAGAGATTGTATGGCAGAGATTCGCCGCCTTGGTTTTGATAAATTGGTTGCCAAAGCGATAGAGGAAAAGCCAGTGCTGGGTATCTGCGTGGGTATGCAGGCATTACTAGAGCACAGTGAAGAAAATAATGGTGTGGATTGTCTGGATATTTTGCCGGGCAAGGTGCGTTTCTTTGGCCGCGATGTACAGGATGCTAGCGGTGAAAAACTGAAAGTACCGCATATGGGCTGGAATCGCGTTCACCAAACTGTCGACCATCCGATGTGGCACGGTATCGAGCAAGATAGCCGCTTTTATTTTGTGCATAGTTATTTTGTCGATGAGAGCCACAAGGAATTGGTGGCGGGCACCTGTGATTACTCGGTAAAATTTGCAGCGGCGCTGGTAAGAGATAACTTATTTGCGGTGCAGTTTCACCCTGAAAAAAGCCACACGGCAGGTCTCCAGTTGCTCCGTAATTTTGCGACTTGGCAGGGGTGTAAATAGTTCATCTGGTGGCCATACGTTATGGGTCGCCAGCAATACAGATAATTCATTTTTAACTCAAGATGTGACAGGAATTAATTCGTGCTGATTATCCCCGCTATTGATTTGAAGGACGGCGAATGTGTTCGACTTCGCCAGGGTCGTATGGACGACTCGACAGTATTTTCTGGCAGCCCCGTTGAGATGGCGGCGAGATGGGTCAATGCGGGTTCACGCCGGCTACACCTGGTTGACTTGAATGGCGCTTTTGCTGGTGAACCCGTCAATGGCGAGGTGGTCACTGAGATTGCAAAGGCTTACCCCAAACTGCCTATCCAGATTGGTGGTGGTATTCGCAGCGGCGAGACAATAGAGGCCTACCTTAAGGCGGGTGTGGAATATGTCATTATCGGTACCAAAGCGGTCAAAGAACCGGATTTTGTGACGGAAATGTGCCAACAATTCCCCGGCCACATTATTGTGGGGATCGATGCTAAAAAAGGCCTGGTTGCCACTGATGGCTGGGCTGAAGTCACAGAGGTTAAAGCTGCGGATCTGGCTAAACGATTTGAGTCTGATGGTGTGAGTGCCATTGTTTACACAGACATTGATCGCGATGGCATGATGCAGGGTGTCAATGTAGAGGCCACCCTGGCTATGGCTCAGGCATCATCTATCCCGGTTATTGCCTCCGGCGGAATTACCAATATGGATGATATTGTGGCCCTTAATAAGGTCGCGGATCAGGGGATATTGGGTGCTATCACTGGTAGGGCCATTTATGAAGGTACTCTGAACGTAGCTGAAGCTCAAACACTTTGCGATCAGTGAGGTGAGACTTTTTTTGACGAAATTCTAGTTTCGCAGCAGACGTCGCCAGTGATTATTGGCGGCGTTTATTTTCAGCATGCTCATCAGTTTTTTTCTCTCTGTTTGTTTCCCGGTCAAACCTGCCTACCTTCCCTGTCTTATATATTGATTACTCAGAGTGCTATCATCAGTGGTCGTGTGAGACGGATTTTCTGTTATGGCTAGAGGTGATCACATTTATGTGTGCCGCTTTGGTGGAGTGTATGCTCATCACGGCATTGATGCGGGTGATGGGTCGGTGATTCATTACACCAGCAGCCATTGGATGACACCAAGACAGGTTTGCCGTACTTCTATCGACGTGTTTGCCAGGGGCGATGATATCTATGTCAGGGATTACACCCGGTTTTTTGAAAAGGTAAAGAGTGGTGATCTTGTCGATAGGGCTTCCATCGGCTTGAATCAATTTATGGACAAGCTTCGAGGCTTGCGTACTGATGAGCTGGATTTTTCAGTCGATGCCGTGATGGAGCGGGCAGAAAAGCGTTTGGGTGAGTTTGCCTTTGATCTTGTTTTTAATAACTGTGAGCATTTTGCCAGCTGGTGTAAAACCGGCATCAGTAATAGTGAGCAAATAACCGCACTCTGGCGACAGACGTTAGTTGGAAGGGGGTTGATAACGCCCCTCTCTGACTCAAAACAGGCTAATGAAAGGTTGATGAACCCCGACGATATACCGTGGCACCTTCTTAAATAGTGTTCTATTTTTAACTGTAATTGCGGAGAGTTTAACTGCGGGCAATGAAGGTGGTGATATGGGCAAGGGTGATAAAAAAACCCGTCGTGGGAAAATCTGGCGTCATAGTTACGGTACTACTCGGCTTAAAGCAAACCGTAAGCGTGCAAAATCAGCTAAGAAATAACTAAGGTCTGGCCCCGTTGAGCAAGGTAAGTCTCAAGCTTGGCAAGGTACTTGCGGGGTTTTTTTGTTATCTGTTTCTTAATTTCTGGCTTCCAGTAACAAAAATTCTAGTAGTGCTTTCTGCGCATGAAGGCGGTTCTCTGCCTCATCCCAAACAACTGACCACGGTGATTCCATAATGGTGTCACTGATTTCCAGTCCTCGGTAGGCGGGTAAGCAGTGCATGAAGAGAGCGTCTTTTGCGGCCAGCGTCATCATCTCTTCATTGACCTGGAAGCCAACAAAAGCTTTTTCTCTCAACTGTTTTTCTTCTTCCTGACCCATGGAGGCCCAGGTATCAGTTACAACCAGGTCGGCACCCACTATGGCCGTCGTCGGATCGCGAACAATAGAAACTCTAGTGCTGAATTTCTCAAGCAATTCTGCTGATGGTTCATAGCCTT
>DFBC01000135.1:0-2683 GCA_002367235.1 Cellvibrionales bacterium UBA3090 | reverse complement strand
GTGAGGGCGTTGATGATGGGTGCGGATGAATATTCGGCAAATTTTTGCAGTTTGTCATGGCCGTAGGTGCGAATCATGATGATATCTACCATCCGCGAAATGACTCTGGCCGAGTCTTCAATGGGTTCGCCTCTACCCAGCTGGGTGTCATTGGGTGATAGAAACAGAGCACTGCCACCCAATTGCGCCATGCCGGCTTCAAAGGAGACCCGCGTGCGAGTCGAAGATTTTTCAAAAATCATGGCCAGCACTTTGCTGGGAAAGGGCTGGCCAGCCGTGCCGTTACGGTGAGCAGCTTTAAGCTCAATCGCTCTTTGCAACAACGTTTTAAGCTCTTCTTTGGAGAGATCCTGAAGTGTCAGAAAATGTCTTAGTGCCATAATTTATGCTCTCTGCTTAATCAGCTGACTCAAAATATCAACCAGTTGATCAGCTTCCTCGGTGGTCATGATTAGTGGCGGTAGCAATCTGATGACCGACTGAGCCGTAACATTGATTAATAGTCCCTGTGCCGCTGCACTGTCTACCATATCTGAGCAGGGTTCGTTCAGTTCTATGGCCAACATTAACCCCTGCCCGCGAATTTCTACCACATTGGCAGAACCTGCCAAGTTGCTGGCAAACTGTTGTTTCAGATAGTTGCCCATCACGCGTGCCTGCTCACAGAGTTCATCGTTGATGATGGTATCAACAGTGGCTAGTCCCGCCGCACAGGCTAGTGGGTTGCCACCAAAAGTAGAACCGTGACTGCCCGGTTGCATAAGGTCGGCTGCTTTTTCTCCAGCTAGGCAGGCACCAATAGGAACGCCGTTTGCCAGGCCTTTTGCTGTGGTGACGACATCGGGTTTGACGTCATAGTGCTGATAGTTAAAGTAGGTGCCAGTACGACCATTTCCAGTCTGGATTTCATCCAGCATCATCAGCCAGTTCTGGTCATCACAGAGTTGACGGATCCCACTCAGGTAATCTGCCGAAGGTGTATGGATGCCGCCTTCACCTTGAATGGGTTCTACAAATACAGCAACAACATTCCTGTTATTGCTCGCAATTTTTTTAAGAGACTCTAGATCGTCGAAGGGAGCCCGAACAAAACCCCGAACCAATGGTTCAAAACCAGCGTGTACTTTACGATTACCCGTGGCTGATAACGTGGCCAGAGTCCGGCCATGAAATGAATTTTCCATGACAATAATGGCAGGTTCAGAGATACCTTTCTTGTGTCCGAACAGCCGGGCCAGTTTGATCGCAGCTTCGTTAGCTTCGGCACCGGAGTTACTAAAGAACAGTTTACTTAAACCAGAAATATCCCTTAGCCGTTCTGCCAAAACTTCCTGAGCTTCGATGTTATAGAGGTTAGAGCAGTGCGTCAGCGTGGCCGCTTGATCGGCAATGGCTTTGGTTACCGCTGGATGTGCATGACCCAGACCACAGACGGCGATCCCTGAAATTGCATCGAGGTAGCGGTTACCTTGGTCATCCCAAACCCAGACCCCTTGGCCTTTTCTGAGAGTGATTTTTCTGGTGCCGTAATTGTTCATTAATGCACTGCTGCCCATACCCGTTGCCTCAATACCTTTTATTTACCGACTGTCTGAAGGTATCAATCGATACCAATATTCAAGCGTTCTCAGCTAAAACAAAACAGCCTGAAAACGAAAAAAGGCAGCCACCTGCTGCCCTATGATGCGAATGTTATAAGGATTTACGGGCGTTGGCAACGATTGGTGGGTAGGGCGGTGGATAACTTTATTCTGGTTTAGCCGCCACTTTTCCGGAGTTTGTTGTGGCTGTACCAAGCCCATAGGCCGGTTAGAGAAAGCAGGCAAAGTAATAAGCCGATAAAATCCACGAAAAGTACCCCGGCTTTACCAAAGAAGCGGCCACTGTGGAGGTCCAATATAAGTGTTTCTAAAGAAATGCCAGGAAGCTCTGCGCTATCTTGTAGTTGCGTTATCAGCTCCAAGGGCAGGGGAGACGGTTTGCTCCAACCTTCTGGCCGATCGGAAACCGGTACAACACTTAGCGTATTGATGTCCAATGACAGGGTCTGTTGGCTAGCGCTTATCAATAGCCTGTCGCCCTCGGCTTGAATGGCCGTGGCATGATTTGGTAGCCCACCCAGTTCATCCAGTTTTTCAACCAAGTCCCCCTCGGGCGTGAGAATGATGAGTGCGTCTTGGCACAGGGCCAGGAAAAGTGACTGGAAATAGGTGGCGCCGAGCAGTGGAGGTTGGCAATTGGCAACCGGTTGGGTGTTCAGATACAGCTCGGTATGCCCGGAGTGGGTTAGCCATTGCCCTTCGAGGTCAAATCCAGTTAATTCCGTTTTCTCAAAACCGTACCAGTTCATCAGCCAGTCATATCGGAGTGTGTTTTTACTCAGAGACAGGGAGGGGGAATGGTTAAGTAGTACCCCGGTAATGGCCAGAAACAGCACCATAATAACCACGGATAACCCAATGCGCCGATGCCAGCGTAGATTCAGAATAATGGTTTTACGGAGATGTTGTGACAAGTTCTTTGTTCTCTTTATGCGGTGTTTGCGTGAGTTGTTCTGGATTGACTTGTTGGTGATAGTGAAGCGCAAGGGTGGCAACTTTGGTCACCGCTCGCACGGAGAGCGTAGCGCCTGTTATACCATCGATATGTGCATCCAGTTTGTTGTTTGGGGTTATTTTGACAT
>DFBC01000136.1 GCA_002367235.1 Cellvibrionales bacterium UBA3090 | reverse complement strand
CCTTTAGCTTGGGGAGTTCGAGGATCTGATCCTCTTCCTGCTCCTCTCCCGGGCGACAATAGGCAATGCAGGTCTCTGCTTTCGGCGTGCCGGGGTCGGCGATAAACAGGCGGATGGCAATGCCCTCGCAATCCTGCTTAAGCAATAATTCAGACAAATAGTCCTGTGCCGATTCGGTAATTTCAATACTGCTCATTGCTGTCAACCTATATCCGAGTAAAATACTCAGTTATTATACGCCCTGCCCCGCCAGGGCTCAATACTGAAATTAAGGGCTGCGACAAAATTGAGTCGAAAAAAAACAGCAGGGCCCTAGCCCTACTGTTTTTTTACCTCGCCCTTAAGGGCCTAATTCCGCTCAGCTACATCCACCCGAATCGCTCGTGGGCTACCAGCCGCATCGGGGCGACAATTATTAATAATGTTAAAACCCGACCAATAAGTTTCACTACCTTGGTAAAAGTTGATATAGCCACCGGCAAATCTACCCGTGAGGCTAAAGGCTCCAACACCATCACTCACCGTAGTGCCTGAAGTCCAACTATTGCCAAAAAAAGTCTCTGCAGTGATATCAATTCCTGGCGCCACCTGGCCAAATAAGTCATAGGCAACACCGCTAATGACACAGCTATCGGGGCCATTAACATCGAGATTAATATGCTCACCGGCAACGTCGAGCATGCCATAGCCATAATAACGCGAACCATCAGCCGCGGTTATGTAAAGCCACAATCTGCCTAAGGGCACATCTGTCAACTCAAGTTGGCCAAACTCATCAAAGCTGGTGTCGATAGAAAAAGAACCACCATCACCCTGACCAGTAACTGTGGCATTAGCAAGGGGCGCACCATCATCATCATAGGCGGTAACTATTGCAGAGCCACTGGCAAGACCAAAGTCTACAATCGCACCTTCAGTTGATAACACTTGCAGACTTCGATAGGGCCAAGTGCCGCTAGCGGAATCCCATGTGTTGCCCCATCCGTAGCTACTCACTGGTACCATCACGGGACCATAACTGCCACTCCCATCATGTTCTAAAAGGGCTTGTATATAGCCCCAAGGATAGCCACTAATCTGGAAACCTAAGTAAATATCTCCAGTAGAGCCGCCGGACATTGCTGCCCACACCGTTGGCAAATGGATGTCACGCTCACAAACCTCGGTTTGGCTAAGGTCGCCCTCAATGGCCTCACCCAAACAGGCACTCAAGTCGCTGAGATATCGCCAATTAAGGCCCTCATGTTCAAATTCTGTACCAAACTGCCAAGAATTGCCCTCTCCATTACAATTACCACCATTGACGTCAAACATATAGGCGCCATTTGCGTCCGTTTGAACTGACAATATCGTTGGGTTTTCACAACTCGAATCCGTTAATTCTAAAAACTGGAATGGCAAAGGCATGCCATCAGTACCGTACAGCACACCTTGCACAGTAAGACTCAAGCTAGGGTCAACAATCCTTAACCAATGGCTGGCTGTAGCGCTATTACCCTGCGCATCACTCGCAGTAATAATTAGCTCACAGTAAGCATAGAACTGGCTGAGGGCCGGTGGTGCCGTAAACTGGCCGGTAAAACTGCTGCCGCTAGGGCCGCTAGCACCAGCAGGTGTTAGAACACCGTTATCTGCACCCGTGCCTGAACACTGTGCGACCCAGCTAATAGTTACATCGCTACCTTCGTGATCAGTAACCAGGGCACTGATATTGGTGCTAGCATCAATTGTCAAATCACCCCACTGGCCCAGGTCTGAACTAAAGCCCGTGATTGCCGGCGGCAGATTAATATCGATATCCAGCGGTAAAATACCATTAGCGGCAGGCCCTTCCTTATAATCGAGGAAGAGGCAATCACTAACACTGGTATTATTTAAGCAACTGGCATTCTGCACAGGGTTGTCGAATATAGCGCCATCTAAAACGTCAGTCGACAAGCTATAAGTGCCATCGCCATCATCTACCAGATAGTACTTATTACCACTGATAGTAGTGGTCACTCGAATTTGCTCGGGTGCATTAGTGTCGGTGGTGCGCTTGACAGTCAGCGAGTCGATATTTGTCTCGCCAGGTGCCGGTGTTGCGGGGTCATTGCCGTCACGGTCACAAAGTCGCTCCGGTGACGTACCGTTGTAAGTTACACCTTCGGCGAACCAATCAAACTCCTCTCGCAAGCTACCGCCGGTGTCGCTGTCGATAAAGTGATACTTGAAGCAGGAATGCGTATTGATCGGCTGGTCATAGTTCCACCACGAGAAGTGAGTAACTTCACCGCAGATCATCAATATGCCATCACGGTCTTCAACGGTACCCTGACCTTCTTCGATCCAGAGACCGGCTTCGTCATCGTAGTACCACAGTGGAATGGTGTCACCCGCAGCAAGGCTAGCACCCGCTTTCATACACACTTCAGCTGTACCACCTAGTTCGTGAATGGGACTGCCATTCTGGTCAACCAGATCGAATTCCATCATACCGAAAGTTTCCAGTGGCACAGGCTCGTTTGGATTAGCACCTTCAGGCAAAGCCAGCAGATCACCACCGGGGGTTAAGCCGATGTCACCTTCGGGGTCAAGGTAGGTGATTTGGCCAGTAATTGCCGTCACCCCTTCAGGGAAGGATGCTTCTGGAATAGTCAGTTCACCCACAGTTTCATCTTCTTTTTCAATACTTACACCTGCGGCAACGTCTTCCTCGTCACCGATGATGTCGGAGACAGGCGCAAGGTCGATAAGCAGGTCGTATTCGAAAACACCCGGGGCGAGCACTACTTTTGCAAAGCCCGTCGCGAAACCGTCAATGATTGCACTAACGGGGAAGAAGTCATCGAGACCATCATCACCAATACTACCGGGGTGGCCAACACCGACGGAAAGCGCACCTTCCTGATCAGTACTACCACTTGTTGTAGCACCACCGGGTGCGTCAATACCTACAACGACTGCCACACCGGGGAGAGGTGTACTACCTCCACGCACCGTTATGTTAAGGTTGAAACATTGATTGAGTGGGTCATCAGGACAGAAGTCATCACTGTTGGCAATCTCGTCGTTATCATCATCAAGCTGTGATTGTGCACAACCGACTTCGTTAACCTCTTCACCTACGGGGGTGTTAGGACATTGATCCACGTCGTTATTCACATTGTCGTTATCGTCATCAAGCTGTGATTGTGCACAACCGACTTCGTTAACCTCTTCACCTACGGGGGTGTTAGGGCATTGATCCGCCGAGTCAAGAACGTTGTCATCGTCACTATCGGGATCGGTCGTTTCGACAAGACGCTGCACTTGAGTGGTATAGCTAAAGGCGGCGCGCCGACGCTGGAAATTAATTCTGACCACATGCTCAGCGCTACCGGCAGGCACCATAAAAAAGGGGTTGCCGTCAGCGTTAGTACCATCGGCGTTCAAAACCGAGTGGGAGCTGCTAAGTACAACCAAACGTAAATCACCACTCAGGCTTTCACCGCTGCTGGCTGTTACCGTGTTATAGGTGTAATAAGCACCCAGGCTGCGATCATAAAACCGGTCACCCTGAGCTACTGAAAGATCATCAGCGCCTTGCCATTCACCAGCCAAAACGGCGGCATTGGCTTGTGTTACACCCATAAAACAAAAAGCCAGAATCAAGAAGAGTCTTGCTGCCAGGCCCGGTTGGTGGAAACGACTCGATACAATATCCATTGTCTTATCCTTTAATCAATGAAGTGGTCAGTCATAATTTATTGCCACGACCCATGAGCTGAGTAATGGCGGGAATATCCAAACGTGTCGAAAAATTTTACAGTCAACGTTTAAGGCCTAAATTTACAACCTAAAATCAGGATCTAAATAGACGTCTGCGCGCCAATAAAGCCAACCCAGCACTTAGAAAAAGTGCCGAGGTGCCGGGCTCGGGAACGCTGGCCGCATGCTGGGTTATACGAATATTACCGATGGTGAGAAAATCACCGGTGGTGAAATCCACGTCTTCAACCAGGAAGAGAATTTCAGCGCTACTACCAGCCCAGGCGGTTATATCCACGGAGCCACCGGAGATATCCAATGTTGAAAGGGAGCCACTCAGATCCTCAAGCTGCGCAACCACAAGGTCGTCAAACGCGTCTGATACAGTTGCGGAAAAATTCAGCTCCAACCACAGCGTATTGGCCGGGGCAAGCAGGCTTTGCACGGTAAAGTCCTGAAACAAATTGACTGAGTAGTTAGTATTATCGTTAGTCACTACTGCCTCACCCGACAAGTTCACGTAAAAATTACCGGTAGGGCTACTAGTCGGTGGGTTTACTAGAGTTGTAGCGCCGTCATACACCTCGCCTTCCCAGCTATCAAAGCCACTGGAGAAGTCGCCATTCAGTAAGTTTGCAAAAGACGCACCGCTGCATAACAAACCAGCAGCAAGGGTCATCGCTTGAAGGAAGAGTTTTAGCCTGGCGTGTTTGAACGGTGAAAAGATTGACAGATAATTCATATTGACCTCTATATAAAATCAGCTCGTTTAGGAAAAGCGTATTTTCAAGCAGGCCTGAAACGGATCCATCGTTTATCGATAATATTAAGGATTCGTCCTTGCCCTCAGTATTTTGCAAAGCAAAAAGCAGGCCACTAAAGACTTTCTTTTTATTTCAGCACGTTAAATAGTTTATTAATCTTTTGTGTTCAAGAAAAACCACACTACCGAAATAAACTGTAAAAAAACCTGACACTAGCAACTGACTTTTCAACCTTTAGATTATGCTGACAAACTATTAAATCCGTAAAATTCTATAATTTTCAAGATGATAGATTGAAAAAAGAACTAAAAATCTTGGAACTGGACTGTAAAAAAACCTGACACTGGAAATAAAACCGCATCATCGTTTACTGTTATTAGCCACAATAACTGCCGAGCTTGCGATGCCCGTCAATCAGGATCAGCAACACAATCCATATCCCGTGAAATATTTTCTGCTTACTTGCCTCCTATTTTTAGCCACCGCCAGTAGTCAAGCCATTGCAGCCGGGACGCCGGATATTAGAGCGCTAAAAAGCCAGCTATTGGCCATTGACCCACTGCGCGATCACATTAGAGGGGATATCAATGCCGAGTTTTCACTAATTGAATACGCAGATTTTGACTGCCCCTACTGCCGTCGTTTTCACCCAGCGGCAAAGCAACTAATTAAGACAAGTGGGGGCAATATCAACTGGGTGTATCGCCACTTCCCCCTCGGCGCTCGCCAGGCCAGCACACAAAAACTGGCCGAGGCCGCAGAGTGCGTAGCCGAGCTGGGTGATAAAAATGCATTTTGGTACTTTACCGACAATCTGATTATGCAGCCTAAGCGGGGGAAATATACGCAGAAAAACGCAGAGAACAGCCTGCCCACAGGCGTCGAGAAGGCGGCTAAACTTGCCCGTATCGATGCCACCGCCCTGGCTGCATGTATTAACTCTGGCCGCCATACCACCAGAGTGCAGGCCGATTCCAACAACGCACTACAAATGGGCTTAATCGGCACCCCTGCCTCTATTATTATTAACAACCGCACTGGCCAGCTTTTACTGCGCCAGGGTGCAGCAAGCCTACAAACCCTAAAGTCGGATATCGCCACATTGGCCACACCAGCCAGCGCCCTATAGATAGCGTCGCCCCTGGCGCCCATTTCAAGCAGCACAGAGGCCATCAAGCTGCTAAAATATGCTGCTAATTTGACGCCAAACACCGGATAAACT
>DFBC01000164.1 GCA_002367235.1 Cellvibrionales bacterium UBA3090 | reverse complement strand
ATATTCGAGCAATAAATTTATTTTACTAGTAACCGACATTTGGTTGGCTACCTTGGGGTATCTGTTCGAACTAATGGCTTGCAGACTATTTGATTGCAAAATTAATAACGCCATAATGCTCGGCACTTATTTTTAGCTTCATATATAACCTGAGGAGTAGTGCGGAGTGCGATTAGCTGATCGAACGCGCAATTTTACATCGTTTAAGGTGGTTGATTATCTGCAGGCTGCTGTGGAACTTCAGGCCCAGGGGCGAGATATTGTGCGTATGGTTATTGGTGAGCCGGGGT
Organism: Cellvibrionales bacterium UBA3090; assembly: GCA_002367235.1. Lineage (GTDB taxonomy): Bacteria > Pseudomonadota > Gammaproteobacteria > Pseudomonadales > Porticoccaceae > Porticoccus. Next base: position 12,440 of record DFBC01000164.1, on the reverse strand, counting down.
TTGTCACGGCACAACCCATTGTTGAATCGGCGAAACAAGCGCTTTCTGACGGTAAGACATCCTATACCCCTCCATGTGGTATTCCTGAATTGCGGCAGGCTATTGCTGATAATTATCGGCGCGGTTATGGATTGAGCATTGATCCACAGCGGATCATTGTGACAACGGGTAGCAGTGCTGCACTGGGTATGATTTGCGATTTGTTGCTAAATCCTGGCGATGGTTTGCTGATGTCAGACCCCGGGTACCCTTGTAATCCTAATTTTGTCCGTCGCCTCGATGCCGAACCACAGTTTGTTCCGGTTGAGGCGGAAGAGAATTACCAGCTTACGGCAGCGCTGGCGGCATCACACTGGCGGGAGAATACGGTTGGTGTAATGGTGGCATCCCCGAGCAACCCCACGGGTGAAATTATTAGCCGTGATAATTTGGCGGCACTGTACCGCGAAGTTGCTGACAGGGGGGGGAATCTCGTGGTGGACGAAATCTATCACGGTCTGACCTATGGCGATGAGCATATCCCATCGATTCTTGAGATCACTGACAAGGCGTTTGTGGTTAACAGTTTTTCTAAGTACTTTGGTATGACGGGCTGGCGATTGGGGTGGATGGTTATCCCGGAAGGGCTCTCCGAGATCATCAATGTGATGGTTCAAAATTTCTATATTTCCAGTCCCAGTGTTGCCCAATATGCCGCGCTGGAGGCATTTAAGCCAGAAACGATGGATATTCTTGAATCGCGCCGGAGCGAATTTAAAAAGTGCAGGGATTTTCTGGTGCCGGCATTGCGAGAGCTTGGGTTTGGGATTCGTCACGTACCCGATGGCGCCTTTTATGTGTACGCAGATGTGCAAGCTTTCACCGATGATAGTGAGGCATTTTGTTGGCAGTTACTTCATGAACACGGTGTAGCTTGCACTCCAGGGACGGACTTTGGCCATCATCGGGCGAACCACCATGTGAGGTTCGCCTATACCGAGCCTATGGATCGCCTGAAGTTAGGCGTCGAGCGTCTGAGGAATGCGCTGAAATGAAGATCTCTCCGCCCTTTGAAAAAGCCACGTTGCTTAAACGCTATAAGCGATTTCTGGCAGATATCCGACTCGATAGTGGCGAGTTGCTCACAATTCACTGCCCAAATACTGGGTCGATGAAAAACTGCTGGGCTCCCGAAACACCCTGCTGGTTCTCTCGCTCGAATGATCCAAAACGCAAGTTGCCTGGTACCTTGGAAGTTACTACAACAGTAGATGGATATTTGACCGGGGTTAATACCCAGCGCCCTAATAAGCTGGTTCGAGAAGCCATTGAAAATGGAACGATTGTTGAACTCCAGGGGTACGATAATATTCGTCCCGAGGTGAAGTATGGTGACGAAAATAGCCGGATTGACTTACTTTTAACCCGGGGCGAGCAGCGATGTTATGTGGAGGTGAAGAACACGACTCTGGGGGTGGGCAATGGCCGGGTTTTATTTCCCGATGCGGTGACAACTCGGGGTGCAAAGCACCTTCGCGAATTGATGGGGATGGTTCAGCTGGGGCACAGGGCTGTATTGGTGTTTTGCGTGCAGCATACCGGGGCCGAAACCATTGGCCCCGCCGATCAGATTGACCCTGTCTATGGTGCGACACTACGTGAAGCCATCGCAGTGGGTGTCGAAGTGTTGGCATATGGTTGCCAGCTGACACCTGGACAAATTGTGATTGACCGCAAACTGCCATTTAACCCCGTCTTAGCGGCTTGAATACTTGTAGCGTGGCAAGTGAGTGGTCAGGCAAACAACCCTTTTAGCGCATCCAGTGATTTTTGCCCCTTATCCTTGACGACTTCTGGGTTGCTATCACCAAATCCTTCCCGCTCAATATCGTCCGGCGGTAATTCATCCAGAAAGCGGCTGGGTGTGGAGTCTATGATTTCACCAAACAGTTTGCGCTTGCTGGTTAGGGTCATGGTCAGGCTTTGCCTGGCACGGGTAATGCCTACGTAGGCAAGCCGTCGCTCTTCCTCTATATTCCCTTCGTCGATACTATTGCGGTGTGGAAGGATGCCTTCTTCCATGCCAAGCAAAAAAACGTGGGGGAATTCCAGTCCCTTCGCTGCGTGAAGTGTCATCAGCTGAACCTTGTCGTCAGCCGATTCCTCCTCTTGGCGGTCCAGTAAGTCTCGCAGTACCAGCTTTGCTATCGCATCTTCCACATGGGTTTCGTTTGGCTGGTCATTTGAGTCATCGTCACCTGCTACTGCCATGTCGTCTTTTTCCAGTAGCTTTTTGATCTGGTCTAGCAAGAAGTTGACGTTGCCTATGCGCTTTTCAGCGACGGCGCCACTACTGGCATTTTGGTGAAGCCATCCCTCGTAATCGATGTCGTCCACCATCTCGCGGATCGCCTCGATGGCATCGCCGTTAATGCAGTTGCGTTCAACATTTTGTAGCCACCGCTTAAAGCGCTGTAGCCGCTCCAAATTCTGCCCCGGGATTTGTGATTGAAGCCCTATCTCGTCAATCGCATCCATCAATGAAACCTGACGGTCATTGGCATAGTGGCCAAGCTTCTCCAGGGTACTGGTGCCAATTTGGCGGCGGGGTGTATTGATGATTCTTAAGAAGGCGTTGTCGTCATCCGAATTCACCACGAGCCGCAGGTAGGCCATGATGTCTTTAATTTCAGCGCGGGCGTAAAAAGAGGTGCCACCACTGAGTTGGTAGGGCACACCCTGTGTTTGCAGTTTCATTTCAAGTAGTTTGGCTTGGTGGTTGCCTCGGTAGAGCACGGCAAAATCCCGGAAGTGGCAATGTTTGCGCAGTTTCATATCCAGAATTTCATTGACCACCCGTTCCGTTTCGACTTCTTCATTGGCTGTGCGAATCAACCGAATCGGTTCGCCTGGCCCCAGTTCGCTCCACAGCGATTTACTAAAGACGTGGGGGTTGTTGTCGATCAGTTGGTTTGCGGCTTTAAGAATACGGCCTGTGGAGCGGTAGTTTTGCTCCAGCTTGATAACATTGAGTTCGGGGAAGTCTTCATTTAATTGAGCCAGGTTTTCTGGTCTGGCACCTCGCCAGGCATAGATTGATTGGTCGTCATCACCTACAACCGTCAGCGCGCGTCGAGAACCTACCAGTAATTTAACCAATTGATACTGGGCATGGTTGGTGTCCTGATATTCATCTACCAGTAAATAGCGAATACGGTTTTGCCATTTTTCCAGCGTCTCCGGGTGGTCGCGGAATAGACATGCGGGAATTAAAATAAGGTCGTCAAAATCAACGGCATTGTAGGCGCGCAATGCCTGGCTATAGCGTTGGTAGACAATGGCGATAGCTTGTTCCCCGTTGTTCTCTGCTTGCGAGAGTGCCTGAGCGGGGGAGAGTAGATTATTTTTCCAGCGAGAAATTTGATTTTGAACGAGGTCGATGTGGTCTGCATCCAGGTCTGAATCCCTGAGCATCAATTCCTTAAGCAAGTTCTTTGCATCATCGGCATCAAAAATTGAAAAGCCACGCTTAAACCCCAGCTGTTTGCTCTCGCGACGAATGATCGTGAGTCCGAGGTTGTGAAAGGTGGAAACGGTTAAGCCGCTGGCCTTGCGGCCGCTCACCAGCTTGCCCGATCGCGCCTTCATTTCCCTGGCGGCTTTGTTGGTAAAGGTAACGGCGGCAATATTCCGAGCACTGATGCCGCACTGGTTAACCAGATACGCAATCTTCTGGGTGATAACGCTGGTCTTGCCACTGCCGGCACCGGCTAACACCAGTAGGGGGCCATCAATATATTTAACCGCAGCTTTTTGTTGGGGATTAAGATTTTTCAAGAGAGCAAGGTTGCCATGATTAAAAAAGGCGGCGGATTGTAACAGGGCGATGGGGTGCCGTCAGTGTCTGTAATGATTCGATTCCTAACAACATTTACCGGACAACCCGATTACTCGATAACCCTAACGTTTAACGGGAAACAGGGGGAGCGGGTCAAGAAATTATTGACCAAATACATACTCGCCGGGTGCTTCGCGAATGATCTTGTAACCTTTTTTACTCGCACCTATGGTGCGCTTTGGCACCTCGCCAATACTGTGTTCATCCAACCAGTAATTCCAGGCGGGCCACCATGAGCCCTGTTGTGTTTCATTCGCTTCTGCCCAGGTTTCTGGTGACATGTATTTGTCCATGGGGTCGTAGGTCGCCAGTTGAAACTTGCGTCTTGGGTGCTCTTCGCCACAGACAATACCTGCATTATGACCGCCATTTGTCAGCAGGAATGTCACCTCTGAACGCACAAAGTTGTGAATTTTGTAGACGGACTTCCAGGGGGCAACATGGTCTGTCGTCGTTCCAATAACGAAAAAGGGTGTGCGGATATCCTGTAATGCGATGGGTTTTCCATCCACTAGATACTTGCATGAAGCGAGCTGATTTTCCATGAACAGCTGTTGGAGGTAACGGCTATGCATTTTGGCTGGCATGCGGGTGCCATCGGCGTTCCATGCCATTAATGCATTGGGTTTGGTCTCTCGGCCCAAATAATAGCGTTCGATGGCCGGATTAATGATCATATCCTCGGCGCGCAGTGCTTTAAATGCTTCTCCCATGCTGGCTGCTTCCAGATAACCATCGGTCCACATGAGGCTGTCGAGAAACGACATCTGACTTGCGCCCAGAAAGCGTTTGATTTCACCGGGTTCGGTAAAGTCTACTTGGGCTGCTAACAAGGTAATGCTGTTGAGAATGTCGTCGTCTTCCCGGGCCAATGTCGCAGCACCAATTGAAAGTAACGTGCCACCAATACAGTAACCCACAGCATTAATTTTTGTGTTTGGGGCAATGGCTTTAACGGCATCGAGGGCGGCAAAGAAGCCCGATTTTAGGTAATCATCGAGGCAGAGTTCCCTGTCTTCCTTTTCCGGGTTCTTCCAGGAAATCATGAAAACTGTTTTTCCCTGATCTACCAGATATTTCACCAGTGACTTCTCGGGAGTGAGGTCGAGAATGTAATACTTCATGATCCAGGCGGGTACGATAAGCACCGGTTCCTGTGCTACCGAACTCGTTGTCGCTTTGTACTGGATGAGTTCCATCAACTCATTTTGAAAAATTACTTTTCCAGGCGTGGTTGCCAGGTTTTCTCCCACGACGAAGTCACCCATATCCGGGGTGTTTTTCTTGAGTAACGTTTTCTGAATATCCCGTTGTAAATTGCTGATACCTTTCAGCAGGTTGCGCCCCCGTTCATCTTTTGTTGTCTTTAGAACTTCGGGGTTGGTAAGTGGAAAGTTGGATGGCGCGAGTAACTGAAAGATTTGCTCATTAATAAAATTTACTAATTCGGCATTGGACGAATCCATTCCGGAGATATCTGTTCCAAGCTCCTTCAACCAGCTCATGGTGGCTTGATGGCTGCGAGCCAAAATATTAAACGGACCTTTTTTCCATAGCTCATGTTTGAATAGTGGTGATGTATGAGGAGGGGATTCATCCGCGTTTTCACTGAATGTTTTTACTGCGGCTGAAGATACGTCCTTAATTTTTCCTGCAAGATTTTGTAGCAGCTGAAGCCTTCTGGCGGGAGCGATGGCCAGGTGCCCGAGCCAGTCTGAATAAGCCAGAACTAATTGCATGGGGGACATGCCACTAGTCAGCTTGGCTATTTTTGCTCGCAGTTTTGAATCAATATTTTCAACGGCTTCATCATCGAATTGGGGGATTTTTGCCGCAAGACTGTCCAGCGTAGAAATAAAACTTGAGTAAGTATTATCTTGGGTGTCGGTGTTGGAGTCAGTGCTGTAGGTCATTTAAAAATCCTCATTGTTAACAGACTATACCACTGGAGCATTTACAATTTCATGGCGAGTGACAAAATATTTTACCTCTGCTTAGCGGGAGAGTGTGATCCGGTATCCGAGTGCCTCCGTTAGATGATCAATGCTTAAATCCGGGCTGTTATCGAGGTCCGCAATGGTGCGTGTCACCTTAAGTATTCGTTGAAATGCCCTGGCAGAGAGCCCCAGTTGCTGAACGGCTCGGCGTATGAGCTCTTTTTGTGGTTCTGTAAGTGGGCAGTGCTTGAGCACGTCCTGATTTGACATATGGGCATTAATCTTTCCAGCCCTGCACAGTTGGCGTTGTCGGGCACTTTTTACTCGTTGATAAACACTATGGCTTGCCTCTCCATCGATTTTTCTTTCTACCAGTTTGTCGCTGGGCAAACTGGGCACCTCTACTTGTAGGTCGATGCGATCTAATAATGGGCCAGAAATTTTATCTTGATAGCGGCGAATTTGATCGGGGGTGCAACGGCAGCGTTCGCTACCCCGGTAGCCGCAAGGGCAGGGGTTCATCGCGGCGATAAGCTGGAAGCGTGCAGGGTATTTTATTTGAGCATTGATTCGGGAAATCATGATTTCATGAGATTCCAGCGGTTCTCTTAAGACTTCTAATACTTTACGGGGAAATTCGGGTAATTCGTCCAGAAAAAGTATGCCGTGGTGGGCGAGTGAAATTTCACCGGGACGTGGAATACTGCCCCCTCCCACCAGGGCTACTGCTGACGCGGTATGATGGGGCGCTCTAAAGGGCGGGTGTGGACTGTGGTGTTTAAGCCCCAATCCCGAGACGGAATAAATTGCAGCAACTTCAAGCATTTCATGGGGCTGTAAAGGTGGCAAGATACCGGCAAGACGGCTGGCCAACATCGTTTTACCCGTGCCAGGCGGGCCACTCAGTAGCAGGTTGTGGCCTCCTGCAGCAGCAATTTCAAGTGCACGTTTGGCTTGATGTTGGCCGACTATCTCGTTGAGGTCGCCATCGTATGATGGCTGCTCAGTTGTTATGGGGCGCAGATGCTGATTGATCGGTTGGTTGCCATTCAGGTGCGCACAAACGGCTAATAGGTGGCTGGCGGGATAAACGCCTAAATCATCAACGAGGGATGCCTCATCAGCGTTTCCCTGCGGAAGAATAAGGTGACGATTAGCCTGAGCACAGCCGAGCGATGTGGGCAGTACGCCATCGACTGTGCGTAGTTCGCCAGAAAGGGCTAGCTCGCCGATGATTTCGTAGTGGTCTAGTTGTTCCGAAGGTATCTGGTTTGATGCGGCTAGAATTCCCAGGGCAATAGCCAAGTCGAATCGTCCGCCCTCTTTGGGTAGGTCGGCAGGGGCCAGGTTGATGGTGATTCGCCGGGCTGGAAACTCGAAGTGGGCGTTTAATAAGGCACTGCGAACCCGGTCTTTGCTCTCCTTTACCGCCGTTTCCGGGAGACCGACAATCGACAGACTGGGCAGTCCGTTGGATAAGTGCACCTCTACCGTGACGAGTGGTGCTTCAATACCAGATTTGGCTCGCGTGTAAACAATGGCTAGTGTCATGATACCCTCCGTGGTTTTCAGGCTAAGACAGCATTCTATGCTGACCTGTTTTGTGCTGATGGTTCTGCACTAGGTTGGCGCACTCCTGTGCACCAACTTTGTTTCAGGCTGTAAATTTGTTCCCGTTCTATCTTACCCTAGCGTTGTTGTCGGCTGAGTTTTTGGTGGTTTCACTTTTCAGTCAAACGCACTTCAAGTTCTGCCACTTGTTTTTCGACCGCTTCCAATTTTTCTCTTGTGCGTCCTAGCACAGCGCGCTGGGCGTCAAATTCATCTCGGGTGACTAAGTCTAGTTTTTCAAACGCGATTTGTGCAGCTGAGCGAATCTTTTGTTGAAGCTCACTGTTGAGTATTTCCGCGCCAGGAGTAACGACGGTATTCAGTTGATGCAAGAATTGGTTGATTAAGTCATCTGGTTTCATTATCGATCAGCTTTCGTAAAGAGGTAGGCCATTCTAGCAAAGCGAGTAATTCCCGCACACCGATAATCCGCATGATCACTGGGCATGCCTTCTGATCAGAAAGCCCTATTTTGGTGCGAAATAGGTGTTTTTGGGTTTCTTCTGCACCAATAGTGGCCGTCATTTGTTTGTAAGTTGCGCCTGTGGCTATAAGTAACGGGTTTTTGGATTGTTGGCACGTCAAATGCATTAATCACTTTGAAGTTATTAATTAGTTGTAATTTACATTTTTGTTTTGGGAGAAACATATGAGCACTTTTAAGAAATCCTTAGCTGTTACGTCGCTGGTGTTGACTCTACCTTTGGCGGCGTCATTTGCACAGGCCGCTGAAGTATCAGGTAATGTGTCATTAACTACAGACTATAAGTTCCGTGGTATTTCACAGAATGATACTAGCCCTGCTATCCAGGGTGGATTTGATGTTGCCTTTGAAAATGGCATCTATATAGGTACTTGGGCATCGATGGTTGATTTCCAGGATCCAGACAGCTCAGATGCTGATATGGAGCTTGATTACTATGTGGGTTACGGCGGTAATATCACTGAAGATGTGACTTACGACGTAGGTTATTTGTACTACGATTATCCTTCATCTAACGAGACAGAATTCACACTTACTGGTAAGCGTGATCTGGATTATCAAGAATTGTACGCTAGCGTTTCTTTTGCCGATGCGACCCTTGGTTTTGCCTACTCAGATGATTACTGGCTAGAGACGGGTGAGTTTTTCTATGTGTACGCAGACTATAGCTTCAGTTTGCCACAGGAATTTTCTCTCGACCTGCACTATGGCCTTAACTCATTTGAGTTCGACAGTGATGACAGTGATCCTAAAGATGCTGAACAAGCATTTCTGGGTGATGGAGAAGATAGCTACTCTGACTACTCTATTACGCTGAATAAATCCTGGTCAGGCTTGGACTTCTCTCTGAGCTGGATCGATACCGATCTGGATAGCGATGAGTGCTGGGGCACTGACTGGTGTGACAGCTCTGTTGTCTTCGCCATTAGTAAATCTCTGTAATTAAAAAATAGGTGGTGCTCTCGTCTGACGGGAGCACTTTAGTTCCTAAGGAGCATACGATGAAATTGATCACAGCAGTTGTAAAGCCCTTCAAATTGGATGACGTGCGAGAAGCTCTCGCCGCTATCGGTGTTCAGGGCGTTACGGTAACGGAAGTTAAAGGCTTTGGACGACAAAAAGGTCACACAGAACTCTACCGCGGTGCCGAGTATGTGGTGGATTTTCTACCAAAGGTAAAGCTTGAGTTGGCACTTGCAGATGACATGGTAGACGGAGCTCTCGAGGCAATCACCTCGGCGGCGCACACTGGAAAAATTGGTGACGGTAAGATCTTTATTTCCGATCTACAGGAAGTTATTAGAATCCGTACCGGTGAAACTGGTGTGGAAGCGGTTTAAAACACGGGAGATTTGAACAATGAGTCCTGAAATTATTGAAGTAAAATACGCATTGGACACGTTTTATTTTCTCGTGTGCGGTGCGCTGGTTATGTGGATGGCAGCAGGCTTCACGATGTTGGAAGCGGGCTTGGTGCGCTCAAAAAATACCACTGAAATTCTAACCAAGAACGTGGCGTTATTCGCCGTTTCCTGCATCATGTACCTGCTGATGGGTTATACCATTATGTACGGTGGCAGTGAGGGTGGCATTCTGCCTGATATGTGGTTTGGTAATGGTATTTCCAATGCGACGGCCGAAGAAGTGCTGGCCAGTGGCGGTGAGACATACTATTCCGGCGCTTCAGACTTCTTTTTCCAAGTTGTGTTTGTCGCAACAGCCATGTCTATTGTGTCTGGTGCAGTGGCAGAGCGGATGAAGCTTTGGGCATTTTTAGTATTTGCCGTCGTGATGACGGGTGTTATCTATCCTATGCAGGGTATGTGGAAGTGGGGCGGTGGTTTCCTTGACGCTGCGGGTTTCCAGGATTTCGCAGGCTCAGGTGTTGTTCACTTGTGTGGTGCGGCAGCAGCATTGGCTGGCGTTCTGTTACTGGGTGCACGTAAAGGCAAGTACACAAAAGATGGGCATATTAATGCTATTCCCGGTGCCAATATGCCGCTAGCAGCCATTGGTATGTTTATCCTTTGGATGGGCTGGTTTGGCTTTAATGGTGGTTCAGAGCTGAAAGTGTCTGATATTGGTGAAGCCAACGCAGTTGCAGATGTATTTGTTAATACCAATGCCGCAGCTTGTGGCGGTTTGATCGCGGCCTTGCTCCTTGCACATTTCATGTTTGGCAAAGCTGACCTCACCATGGCGGTGAACGGAGCCTTGGCTGGTCTGGTCGCTATTACTGCCGAGCCCTTAAACTGGGGTGGTATCGGTGCAACACTAATTGGTGCCGTGGGCGGTATCCTGGTTGTCTTCTCTGTGACAACGATGGATAAGCTGAAAATTGATGATCCTGTTGGTGCGATTTCTGTTCATGGAGTCGTCGGTATCTGGGGACTGTTGGCTGTATGCCTGTCAGGCAACGAAGACGCCACCTTGATGGGACAGCTTACCGGTATAGGCGTTATCTTCGCTTGGACCTTTGTGGCGAGCTTGATTGTCTGGGCTATCCTGAAAGCTACCATTGGTATTCGGGTGGGTGAGCAGGAAGAGTATGAAGGTGTCGATGCTTCTGAGTGTGGTATTGAAGCCTACCCAGAGTTTGCTAGCGGCAAGTAATCTCTTTTCACCAATTTTTTCTTCCTTTGGGGAGGCTGATCATCCAGATCAGCCTCCTTTTTTTTGGCACGAGCGTTATGGAAAAATGTAAATCTGGGTGCAATTCAATAGAAGAACGTGTATCTTTTCATGCGGTTATTGCAATACAGAAAAGGTAAAAGGTAGTCATATGAAGCTTATTACTGCGGTGGTAAAGCCCTTCAAGCTGGATGATGTTCGTGAGGCACTTGCTGAAATTGGGGTGCAAGGCATCACGGTATCTGAGGTGAAAGGTTTTGGTCGTCAGAAGGGGCACACTGAGCTCTATCGGGGCGCCGAATATGTGGTGGATTTTCTGCCCAAGGTAAAATTGGAAATTGCTGCCGACGACAGTCAGGTCGATACGGTTGTAGAAGCTATTACCAAGTCAGCCCATACGGGAAAAATTGGCGATGGGAAAATCTTTATTACCACGCTTGAAGAGGTTATTCGCATCCGTACCGGAGAGACCGGAAGTGATGCGGTATAGCACATCCCTGGATGTGTATCTGGATGCACTTATCCCGGTCATCACTAACAGTTAGCGTTCGCTTAATAAATAGCACTGCTCCAAAAATTCTTTGCATTTTTGAACATCATTGAGGCTGCTTTCCTCCACAATTACTATGTTGGGGAGGGTGGTCTTTAGTGCCTCCACAAATAATCCGTCACCACTCTCAGTAGACAAATCACTTATATCATGCCTTGGGGTCGAGCCGGACCCGCAACTGGGTGAGCGCGATTTTACGATATAAGCACACAAGTCCTGGCATTGAGTTGTGCTCAATTTTTGTGCCGTGGCTGTTAATGCCTCGGTGACATCAACACGGCTGTTCTCTTCACCCAAAGCGCGGGTTTTACCTTGGTCTTTTACCAGCTTTATGGGTGGGCGAGGTGTGCCCAGTCCAGCTTCAACCTCTGGGCAGATAACCTGCAAGTCGAGCCAGGGTGATAATTCTTCGTTGATTAACTGGTGATATTTGTCACCACCATCATAGCGAACGGGTTCTCCCACTAGGCAGGCACTGATTCCAACTTTTGGTTGAAGGTCGCGTTGACTGGTTAGGTGGACAGCAGAAAGGTCGCTCATCTTATTCTCTTTTTTTTTGTGTGAGTTTTAGGGATTAATAATCAGGTCAAATTGAACTTGGATGTTATCGCTATAAGTAATTTGGTCGGGCAGATAGGTGCCGGGGCGCGATGGGGCGGCCTGCATCATTTGTACTCTTTCCATCGAATCACTTTGTATTTTTCCACGATAGACGGGCGTATTTCGGTGGTAGTCGATACGTATAATTGGGCCTAATTCTGCATCATAGGCTTTAGCCAGTGCAGCGGCTTTCATCTTGGAATCTGAGATTGCCTGTGAGTGAGCAGCCTGCATATGCTGCTCCATTTGGCTGTTGTCATATTGAATATTATCAATGCCCTCTATGCGTTGTTCGAGAGCTTGGTCCATAACGCCAGTAAGTTGTTCCATTTTATGCAGTGTGACAGAGAGCGTTCGCACCGCTTCATAACCAGTAAAAAGGCGTGTGCCACTGTGGTGTTCATATCGAGGACTGAGTCTGATGGATGAGGCGATGATGTCTTCTTGTTTGATCTTCATGTGTTTGAGCGAATCAAGAAAGTTGTTTACCCTGTCATCAACATCCTGCTTGGCGTCCTGACCTGACTTGTGAGTGGCCCGTACGCTGAGGTTGATGATAGCAATGTCGGGTTTCACTTTTATTTCACCGTAACCATTCGTGGATATCAGCCGCCTACTGGGGTCATCGTGTGCCTGGCAGGCCAGTGAGAGATAGAGTAGGGGAAGAATCAATAAGTGGCGCACAGCAAAACTCCATGTAGCGATAAGGGTGACGAGGTTAGAGCCCTGAAGAGTAAAAAAGTTTAGTTA
>DFBC01000039.1 GCA_002367235.1 Cellvibrionales bacterium UBA3090 | reverse complement strand
AACCGCTTTGACCCTCTCAAGCCCTCCTTATCTCGCGGATATATTGTATTTAGGCAATTGGAGATTTGGCGAAATTATAAACAGACATTTGAATTCCGTATATTCTGATGTTCTATCTCCTGTTGAAATAGAAGCACCTTCGATTATAGTGGTTGGTGATGGTGGGGATACCTACGTGGTGACTGGGAACTGGGCTAAAACGGTTGAAATCGTTACTGAAGACCTGGAGGGAGGTGGGATTAATGCAAACCTTGTTGTTGTCAATACCTCTGGTTATGCGGTCATTGTAGCGAAATTAGCCGGTATATTGTCCGCGGATAAGGTGATAGAAGCGATAAGGGAGCTGGAGATAGAGCCGAAAAGACTTATTATCCCTGGCATGATGCGGGATGACAAAGGACGTATTGAGAATGCTTTGAGAAGCGAGGTGATAGTAGGTCCCATGGATTCATCTCAACTTCCACCGTTCATAAGAAGAGAAGACGAAAATGGTAAAATCGAGATGTAAAACAATGACTCTTGGCAGTCTGCCAGTAGAGAGCTGGGAAGAAGCTTTGAGCCTTCAGAAAATGGTAGGTGTGGATATTGTAACCTGTGGACTCCCTTGCGGTGGATTCGTTGACGTTTATGCAAATAAAATGCCGGGTATAAGAAAAATCGGGGATAGATATTATCTGGACACCGATGCTTTGAGATACGCACCTGTATGCTCAGAATGCCTGTCAAGGATAAAAAATAAGGTTGATAACACTCTGAAAGCGATAATACCCGGTCCTGCAACTTTCCTCTCTGTCGTTAGATGCGATAATCTGAAATTAGCGCTGGAGAAGTTAACCGAAGTGCTGATTAAAGAGGTTAAAGCAATGGAGCAAAGTGGAGCCGATTTTATACAGATAAATGAGCCTATATTATCGCGGGTTTATCCCGTTCCCAGACCTTTTATCCAAGCGATAAACAAAATAGCGAATTCTGTGCGAGTCCCAACGATTCTTCATGTCTGTGGAGACATCAGCTCTTTTGCTCATTACGTCCCGATAATTGATGTTGAGATGATCTCTTTAGAGTTTGCAGGTTTGCCAAAGAACTTTGAGGTCTTGACCCCAGACCTTTTTAGCGGAAAGAAGATAGTGCTTGGTTGCATATCCACTAAGTCTGAGGTTGAGCACGTTAATGAGATAAAAGAAGTTGTTGAACGGGGTGTGGATTTATTCGGCTCGGAAATAATGCTCAGTAGCGATTGCGGATTTGCAAAAACACCACGCGATATAGCTATACGTAAAATGAAGAATATGGTGGGGGTATCAAAGGGGATGTTATTTCGAAATCTTTAATCTGTTTACGATCTGCTTAGTTCATTTACAGAACTGGCTCGCAGGTTTCGCCATGCTGGCGTCTCTACTGCCTCTCTACCTCGTGCGCGTCCCGCGAGAGGAGCAGATGATGATTGAACATTTTTGTGAAGATTACTGTGAATACATGAAACGAACCGGGCGCGTTGTTCCGCGGCTTTGGCGGTAAGTGATTGTGCAGAGCTATTTGAGCCGTAAAATAGGAAATAAGGTGTACTCAACTGGTCAATTTTACTATCAATGGGCGTAAACAGGAATTACTGAAGACTTTTATGAAAAACACGGTGCCACATAGCAAGACGACAGAAATATATACCCCTGTAAGCAATAAAGATATAGGTAAAATAAAAGGTCCACTGGATACCATAGTGAAAGGTTGGAAGGATAGTTCGTCAAGAGTCAGGGGTAAACGAAGTTGATCGCTTATTCACGGTTAAGCGAAATGGCAGCTGATGTCAGATGCAAGAAAAAAGGAGTGTAATGGTTGTGGAAAATAAAAATGTCGCCTTTGCAAAAGAGGTCCTGGATAGACTAATTGACAAGCAGCGTGTCGCACTCTACAAGCCGATTCAAGTGGCGGAGATTCTTTACAGAGCACGGCATGGAGAGTTAAGTGTCAGCGATATTCGCGAGAACCTTGAAGCATACCGCAACCCATCTAAGCGTTGGCGTGACAGCGTAACGCGGTTGCTAATTAATCAAGTTTCTACATCCTCTCAGAAATACCAGGACAACCTGTTTGAAGCAAACGCCATCCCTCCTGCCATTCTGGCTGTACTTGCAAAAGAGAACAACAGATATGGCGGGGTTGTTGAGCGCTACATCTATCAGCAATTCTGGAAGAAGCAACAGCGCATACTGCGATTGGATGAATTGTTGGCTAAAGCAACAATTGACGATTTCAACCTTACTGAGTTTCTATCTGCGTTTGAGTACGAGCGTGGCATCAGACGAAGTATTGACAAGGCGTATGAAATTGTGGTGTATGCATTATTTAATACACTTGTCAGGCACTTGAGAATCAAAGTAACGCTGGCTGCCAATCTCGCCCAAATTGACTTGCTGCGAGCATTTGAGGACTTTACTCGCTTACTCTTGGGCATAGACTCTCAGAGCCCAACAGTTAGTCTGGACGCAAGGCTCTATCGCGCAGGTGCGACGAATGCCGCTGATAGAGGTTTGGATATTTGGGCGAACTTCGGACCCGTTGTGCAGGTCAAGCATTTGAGTTTAACTTATGAACTTGCTGAAAACATTTGTGAAGAAGTTGCAGCTGATTGGATTGTAATAGTCTGCAAGGATGCCGAAAGAGAGATCATAGAACGAGTTAGTCAACAGTTGGGACAACGTGTTCGGGGCATAATCACCGAGACTGACTTGACACGTTGGTATGATGAAGCTTTGCTGGGCAAATTTGCAGACCTGTTAGGTAAAGACTTGTTGGGGAGTTTGCGACAAGAGTTCCAAAATGAGTTTTCCTATAGTAAGACGCTCGAAGGATTCTACAAGGAACGAGAATATGACCGCGTTCCAAAATCATCATCCCCTTTCTGGTGTTCTGATTAACATGAACAAGACAATTTTCGTTCTCAACCCATACGTCGAAGACATCATTAGCAAGTTAGCTCAAGAGGAAACAGGCAAGCGGCAATACTACCGACCCGTTTATTCCCTGCACAAGTGGTGGGCACGTCGCCCGGGTGCCTTGTTCCGCTCCATCATCCAGTTAGCCACCCACCACAATAGCGTTGATGGACTATTTTGCTCAACGGCAAACCGTATCCTCTCTGAGCAAAGCGAGTACTTCATGGATCATGACTTTGGGAGCGTTATTATTCTCGACCCTTTTATGGGCGGCGGAACGACTTTGGTGGAGGCTAATCGGCTTGGTGCGAAAGTTGTAGGATGTGACATCAACCCGGTTTCGTTCTGGGTTGTGCGTGAAACTCTGAAGCCTATAAACTTGGAGAAGCTGGATGCCTACTTCCACCAACTGGAACAAACCACAGGAGAACAAATTAAGTCTCTTTATCGAACAACTACCTGTTCGCACTGCGGGATGTCGCACGGAGAGGGGCTTTACGCCTTCTGGGTGCGTTATGTGGAATGCCCGCATTGTGGCAAAGTTGTTCCTTTGTTCAAGCGAACTCTGCTTAATGAAGGGCGTAGCCGCAACAAGCCCGCCTCGCGCACTAATCCTGCTATTGCCTTCTGTCCACATTGTTATGCACTTAACAAGTGGTATGGAGAGGGAGATTGCTCCTGCAAGCAATGCGGCGCCACCTTTGAGCCACGAGTTGGGACTTATGACCGAGGTTACTATACTTGCCCTTATTGCAAGAGGCAGAAGATTTCTCTCATTCAAACGATGAAGGCGGGGCAGCGGCTACACGAAAAACTTGTGGCTATTGAATACTGGTGTCCGCGGTGCAGAGACCGGCTCTATAAGGCACCTGATGCTGACGACTTGGCAAAGATCGCCGCGATTGAGAAAACCTTTGGAGAATCGAAAGAGCGGTTGGTGTTCCCCAAACAGCCGATTTTGGAAGGCGCCTCATCTGTTCGCTGGCGTCTCCACAATTACCACTATTATTACGAGCTGTTCAATGCACGCCAGTTGCTTGCCTTCAACTATTTGATTGACGCTATTCGCATGATTCCCGAAAAGGAGTATCGCAACGCCTTCATCACTGTCTTTTCCAACGCGCTGGAATACAACAACATGATGACGCCCTATAACTATCCAAATCGGAAACTGCATCACCTCTTCAACTATCACGCAATGCCGTTGACGACGACTCCCGTTGAAAACGCGGTATGGGGGGTGTCAAAAGAAGGAGCAGGAACGTTTGTCAATTGCTATGGTCGATACGTTCGCGCCAAACAGTATTGCCAGCACCCGTTCGATAAGTTCAAAGGCACTCGCAACAAAGTCAAAACAGTCTATGCCAAAAGCGAGAGAATAGCCGCCAACTTTGTATCTTCTTTTGAGGAGCTTAAACAAACACAGCGCAGCGCTTTACTGCTCTGTGGCGATTCCTCAAACCTCCCTGCTGTACCTGACAAGTCCGTTGACTTCGTGATTACCGATCCACCTTACTTCGATAACATCCACTATTCAGAATTATCCAATTTCTTCTATGTGTGGCTGCGGTCGTTACTCAATGACCATCCGTATTTTGCGACTGCTCATGTGCCAACCGAGCAAGAGGCTATCGTGAATGATGGCATGAAGAAGGACGGTGAGGGCTATCTCAATTTGCTGACAGCAGTATTCAAGGAATGTAAACGGGTGTTAAAAGACGAAGGGCAATTTATCTTCACGTTTCACCATACCAAGTGGGAAGCATGGTGGATTGTATTTACTGCTGTTGTAGAAAGCGGTTTTTATGTTTCTGACTCATTTCCTGTGATGAGTGAATACAAAGTCAATCCACACATTCGTAACAAGCAATCGTTAGACATGGATTTGGTGTTGGTCTGTCAGAAAAGGTCTGGAGCGTTAACGCACCATTTCCTGTCTTTAGAAGAGGCCCAGCAGCGTGCAATGGATGGCTTGTATGTGGAAGCACCCTCTAGCAGCAAGAATAAGTTATTTCTACATTTTATGGGTGAACTACTGAAAGCGGCAAGCGCAGTTTGGGATACCCAAAAAGTCTCGTATGAATGGTTTACTAAGGTACTTACGCATTTTGATGTCCATATAGCCGCTAAGGTTGGGAGTGCAAAGAAAGGGGCCGAGGACTCCACAATCATTCAGTTGCGATTGTTCTGACACTGCCGCATCGCCTTTCACGTCGTAAACAACCTGTAAATCCGCGTTATTTTATCCGGTAGTTTCATCACATCATCTATCACTACCCATCTGCTACTGGCATACATTCGTGGCAGATACTCCGCCGCTTCTCGATCAACCGTTATGCAAAACGACTTGATACCGTATCTTTGAGATTCCCTTAATGCCATCCTCGTATCTTCAATCGCGTACTCGCCATGATACTCTTGGTCTAAGGGCTTACCATCACTCAGGAGAATGAGCAATTTTGTCTTCTCCGCTCTTATTCGTAAAACACCACATTATCCCTTCCATACCCGGAGAATCCGTAAAT
>DFBC01000032.1 GCA_002367235.1 Cellvibrionales bacterium UBA3090 | reverse complement strand
TAACGTCCCGCAATTACGCAATTACGCCTCGCAATTACGCAATTAATCCTTCCAGTCATGGGAGGATGCCAGCTGCTGCAAAACGCGCCTCCCATGAATTTCGATCTCTGAATTTTTGAATTTTATCGATATCGGCTTTATAGGCTAGCGCCTCACTTACTGCGACAGCTAGGTCCACGTGCTCGTCCAGCAGATAGACGCTCGGTTCAACTTCCCGCAAGGCCATCTCTCCAAAACGCGAGGAAAGAACGGGCAAGCCTAGAGCCCGATACTCGTAGTATTTGATTGGATCGACCGACGCAGTGAGGTCTATACACTTAAAGGGAATCAATCCGACCGAAAATTCATGCATAGCCCTGATTGCAGTCGCGTGATCACAAGCAGGTAACAACTCTATGTTGCGTGGCACAGGTTCTGGGGGGGTGATATATGCGGGACCAATCAGGCGGATGCACATGGATGGATTTACCTCCGCCAAGGCATATACCAAACGCCAGTCAAACCAGTGACCAATCGTGCCGACATAGCCGAGAACAGGCCTCTCCGACCATTTAGTCATCGCATTGATGGGCGGAAGGTTTTCAACCGCGCATGCATTAAGCGCAATAGCAAGTTTTGAGTGATAGGTGGCGAACCGATCAGCCAACGCTGTAGACGAAACCGTAATCCTATAAACCCGAGAAGCGACCTTCCGTTCCCTCTTCATCATCGCCGCCCGCGACAATCCTCGGTAAAACGCCGGAAAATCATCCATGGCATCGTAAAGAGAAGGAATAGCAGAATGTCGAGCAAGCACCTGCAACGCCAGCTCGGAGGGTTTGCCAATACCGAGCAGACATTCACCTTCCTCAACAAACTCGTCAATTGCCTGCAATACATCACTCCAGAGCAAGCGATTAAGCACACCGGCGCAGGGCAACGGCTCAATCGGCAGCGAACGTGGGCGAAGGACGGTTAGCCCCGCTGGTGTATTCCCTTTTTTCGCGAGCTTTGTCGTAATCCTTTCCTCGGCTTTTGCGCGCCAAAAATCTGCCAGCACCGGAAATCGCGTTGGGTAGGGATCAACCCAGATAACCTTCCCCCCGTGCCTGGCACGGAACCACTCCACAAACTTGTGTGGTCGTTGAGAAAAACTGGCCCAAGGTACAGGGGAGAGATACACCAACCGCATCAGACAAAGTGCTCACGCAATACCTTCACAATGCGCTCCGCGCTATGACCATCGCCATATGGGGAAACCCCTCGCGCCATTGCACGGTATGCAGACTCATCGTCCAGCAGACGCTGCGCCTCTTCGACAATTCGATCGTAATTGGGGCCAACCAGCTTGACAACTCCTTGCTCGACCGCCTCGGGCCGTTCGGTTTCATCCCGCAATACCAGCACTGGTTTACCCAAAGCAGGGGCCTCTTCCTGCACCCCCCCAGAATCACTAATGATCAGATACGACCGCTTCATCGCCGCAACAAACGGAGCGTAGTCAAGTGGCTCACAAAGATGAATATTCTGGTAGTCACCCAACATCTCGTGGGCGACATCCTTCACATTTGGGTTTGGGTGTACTGGATACAGGAACTGAACATCCGGGTTGCGCGTCGCCAATGTATGCAGTGCCCGACAGATATTGCGGAACGGTTCACCAAAATTTTCACGGCGATGGGAGGTGATCAGGACAAGACGCTTCTCTGGATCAAGTTCAATGCCAAGATCCAGATCCTTGGCTACGGTCATCCACAACGCGTCGATCACGGTATTACCGGTAACCACGATATTCTCATCTGCGATTCCTTCATGCAGTAAGTTTTGGCGCGAACTCTCCGTGGGTGCGAAGTGCCAACGTGCCAGTCGACCAGCAATGACACGGTTGGCTTCTTCCGGGAAAGGATTCTGCATGTTCCCTGTGCGCAAACCAGCCTCGACATGACCGACGGGGATTCGGTGGTAAAAGCAGGCCAACGCCACGGTCATCACCGTAGTGGTATCACCTTGTACTAGAACGATGTCCGATTTTTCTGCCTGAAGCACATCATCCAGATCTAGCAACAGCCTGGCCGTTAGCGTTGTCAGTGCCTGATTGGGACGCATTATATCCAGGTCGATATCAGGCTCGATATCAAAAACCTCAAGAACCTGATCAAGCATTTGGCGATGTTGGGCAGTGGCCAGGACACGGACTTCTGCCCACTGTTCATTTTTCAAAGCCAAAATCACTGGAGCCATTTTGATGGCTTCAGGACGCGTTCCCACTACACTAAGCACTTTCTTTTTATTCATTTACTATTTATTGTTTCAGTTCGCGCTTTTTGATAACCAACATCTACACACATTACTTCAGCAGCATCGGTATTAGTTAATAAATATTTTGAAAAATATCCAGAACCAGTACCAACATCAAGTATTCTACTATACGAAACGAATTCCAAATATTTTGTTAGGGCTCGTGCTTTTGATCGATAATACTAATGATCATTTGCAAAATCGCCTAATATTTCGGCTTCTTTCAAGTCCATAGTAAACTTATAATTTCACTGATTAACACTGTTTCCTTTTTTGTGGCTTCGGGGCGTGTGCCAACTGCGCATAAAATTTTCATAGCTGAAAGTCCCTAGTGAGAAATGACGGTGTTAGGAGAAATTAAATCAATTGGATATTTCAATCATGCCAATATTTGCGGTTTTATCCTTCTCTCGGCTGTACAATAATACTGGATAATTGCCGGAGTTGAGTTTTGACTGATGCCTAAAATAGATGCCAGTTACGCGCGTTGAACCTACTGTGGTATCTAACGGCGTTTCAACAATTACTGCCAAGAAGACAAGGAAAACAATAGCGGATGGAGAAGTAGTGGGCCAAGGCACCTGGAAGAGTCCCCAGAACATAGATCCAGCCCAAAATACAAGAGCAATACGGATCGAGAGAGATTGAATATGCACCATCAATATGCCACCTTTTTGCAGTAATACAGTTCGGTGTTCATAATCCCCAAGTGTTCAATGTCTTCGCGGAAGTATTCGACTTCAAAGCCCAATTTGTGCAGAAAGGTCTCGATATCCTTCCCATAAGTGCGATAGGCCAAAACACCGCTGCCTTCGTCACTATTCGTATCTCCATGATATTCCGGCTCGAGCAGGTGAATGTCTTTAGACTGGTCATCCGGATCGGTTACCTTAACTCGAATCAATGTATCTTCCCAAGCGCGGTTGTGAGGAACAGTGAAAATGTAGATGCCTCCAGGTTTCAGTACTCGATAAATTTCCCTATGTGCACGATCATCCAAACGCACATGCTCCATAACGTCGCTGGTAACCACTATGTCCAGTGACTCATCTGAAAAGGTGAGGCATTCCAGATTCTGATTGATTACACCATCGGCGAGCACTTCGCCTATCGGTAGCTCGGGCTTGTACAGAGAAAGCACGACATCTATCCAGCCAGTAGCCTTCAGGAGATCAGGAAGTGGGTAGGCGCAAGGTTCGGAATAGAAGGAAGGCTGCGTATCATAGACACGGAGTTTTTTCTTGTTGGCGTGAGGTAAAGCAGCCAGTGATTGCGACTCCACACCAGTCAGTTCACTGACGGCACGCAGGATACCACGCGAAATTGAGCGGTATCGGCTGGTAGTGCGGCAGTGTTCACAATTGAGCGACTCACGCCAGAGTTTCTCCTCACGATAGAAGAAACTGGTCGGCTTACAGCAGATATTACACTGACCAGAAAAATACTTTTGACCGTCAAACACATATGGGACTGTTCGATTTCTATAGCCGTGTGGAACCCACTCACCCCATTTTGCCTCATAAATTTTCTTGTTTTCCTCAAACAGTTGCTGCCGCTCTTGGTGCTTGAGTTTGTTGAACGAGGCTGACAGGTGATGGTGGATAAACACATCCTCTGTACATACAATGCGAAGTCCCAACTGTTCGATACGTCGACAGTAATCATCGTCTTCGAAAAAACCTCGACCAAAGTTTTCATCAAGAGGTCCGACCTGCTCATATACCATCCGACTCATCATCACACAGAAGAATGCAGCAGTCCGTAAAGGATACGTTTGTCCAATATGGCGGCGCGTATAGGCGGCAGATTTGATGAGCATCTCGCTCATTTCTCCGTAATAGATGTCGATCTTTGCCTCATTGCCGATGTTGTTAGTCACAGGGCCAATCAGACCGATGCTTTTATCTCGTTGCAGATGGCCGACCAAGGTGCGCACCCAGCCTGGAGTTACATAAGTATCGTTGTTGAGCAAGACGAGGAAGTCCCCGGTGGCAATGCTCAGGCCTTGATTGTTGGCTGCCGCAAAGCCACGATTATCGTCATTTGGAATCAGCTTACGATTAGTACCAATGGAAGCCCAGTTCTCAAGAAATTCCGGCGAGCCATCGCTGGAAGCATTATCAACAACAATAATCTCCAGGTTCTCGTACTGGCTATGTTCATCGAGGCTGGCCAGACAGGCTCGGGTGAGCTCAAGGTTGTTGTAGGTGACAACGATAACACTGACGCTAGGGTCGTGATCAGAAGGTTCCGCGTGTCGGATAAGTGCTTCGGTGCGATGCTTCCATGTCTGCCCCGCCGCAAAAACTCTGCGGCGCTGAAGCAAGTCTTCAGGCTCCGGCTGGGCTAAAATTTTATCAATGGATTTCAGAAAATGTTCTTTTTCAGCGGCCACATATACCAATCCATCAAACTGATCCATTTCCGGCACATCGACAGTTACCACAGGTTTGCCTGAACTCAGATATTCATACACTTTGACTGGATTAGTCGCCATAGTGAGTGGAACAATCTTGAAAGGCAAGAAGCAGACGTCAAAGCTGTAAAGATAATATGGCAGCTTGCTGTACGGCACCTCGCCAGTGAAAGTAATATTGGGCAGTTTTCCAAGTCTGGACTTGGCATTGACTGTGTCGGCACCGATCAGCAAAACACCGCATTCAGGGTGCCGTTTAGCCACAGCCTCAACTAGATCCAGATCGAACCACTCGGCTATCGCCCCATAGTAACCAATAATACGACGGCCCTGTGGATCTCGGTAAATGCTCTCAGGTGCTTTGGAGAAGTGTTCATATTCCCCGGCATTGCGAATCAAAGCATGACGTTGAGCGTGTTCTGCAACGGTCTGGTCCAGCCAAGAAGAGGTTGTTACCGTTAGATCAGACTTGCTTAACAGCACTTTTTCCAACTGCAGCAAAGATTCACCAGTATTGCCAAAGCCTTCATGGTGATCCATGCAGTCATATACGAGGCGGTTGTTTGGCAGCACGGAAGCGATGTCGTACCAGTAAGGGTGTTGAACCAGTGCGACAAGTTGGTTGCAATCTGCCCAGTCCAACATCTCACCGATGCTTACTCTAAGCTGATCAACGGTTTCCAGACTAAGTGCTGACGAGTAAATGATAGGCGCGCCTTTGGCAAATAGTCTGATCTGAAATAGCATGCCAGAAGCATCTAGCGCTTCAATCTCAAACCCGGCACGCTCGTCGTCTACTAGATTTGGTGAAACATAGAACACGCGGCGGCCCATGTTAGCCAACGCTAAAGCCAATTGCTGAGGACGCTGATGACGGAAATGCCAGTCTACGACACCCCAAACGATATAGTCTGGCAATCCCGTTTGCTGGGTGGCCGGTTTGAATGTTGGTGCATGGAACCGGGCGACGCGCGACACGCTGCGGCGCAACACTCGTATAACTTTGCCAAACACCTTGTGGTAGGCGAAGCTAACAAATCTCTTTGCTGGAGATGGCAGTGGCAGTTGGTGGTAACGTGTGCGTACCGCTTGCGATAATCGTTGCCGATCTTCGCTTAACAGTCCATAGCGATAAAGCCGGGCAGCAAAGCGCAAGGGCCGTGTTAGACGCCACGAATTACTGTTTTTCATCTGGTTAGCAAGCGCCACGGCCGCGTTTCGCTCCACCACCACCGCATCCCGCTCCGCCACCGCCGCGTCCTGATGCCTAAGTTGGCACATGCTTGCTACAAAATATTGCTTGCGCGCATCTTCCATTAATGCCTGAAATGCATGCTCCGCCTCAATGTTATTGTTAATTTCTGCGGGTGGGCATATGGGTGACAAAGGATTGCGCGAAGCAACTATGAATTGTCTATAGTAGGGTGCGCGAAAATCGTAAGGGTACAGGTTGCGATTAAACTTTTCACTGATGTCCAAAATGATATTTTTTAAACACGGTATGTCCCAAGTGCAAATCACAAAGCCAAGAAGCTCTCTTAACCAAGGCGCATGACCATGACCAACTGTTTGGCAGTACCAGCCAAGTTTCTCTAGCTGATTAACAGTATCGTAAAGGGATGGGAGCCCAAAACGGTAATGCTCCTCAAGCCATGAATAATCTTTGCCAAAAATGGCTTGGTACTGTTCTTCCAGTGCCTGATCAACCTCTTGCGCGGCAGACGAATCTGAAGTCGGGAAGCCAAGTACTAACGTATTCTTGGCTAGCAAAGACATGCGCTCAAGAAAAGCTTGCCTATGTTCAGGTGAAATATGCTCCAGCACATCGACAGCTGTCACGATATCGAAAGCTTGACCATCTAATTCTTGAGCAAATACGTTACCAGTTATTCGCCCATTACCAGATCCCTTTGGAATAAGTGGGTCGACATAGAACACTTTAGCTTCTGGCAAAAATTCACCAAATAAACATTCAGGTCCACTGCCGATGTCTAGAACAGAATTATCCGAAGCTAGCCCTGCTTGACGAAGCAGATCTGAGCAGGCTCTATAGCGACCATATTGGTCGAAAATCATAGTTACTTGGTCACCCAATATGGACCAATTGCTACGGCATCCATCTCGGTTGCGCCAAACATCGCCAAGGCTTCTTCTGGTGAATTAACAATCGGCTCACTTTTTCGGTTAAAAGAAGTATTAGTCAACACAGGCGTACCTGTTTTGCTTTCAAATGCAGCTATAGTTTCGTAGTACAACGGGTTAGCTTCACGCTTAACCGTCTGAACACGAATAGTATTGTCAACGTGCATCGCGCCCGGTATTTCGTTTCTCGCTGACTCTGGTACCTCAAAAGTTACCGTCATAAACGGTGCGTGTACCAATGACCCCATATAACGTTGGCGGCTTTCATACAAGATAGACGGTGCAAATGGACGCCAAGGCTCGCGAAACTTGACACGAATATTTACGGCATCTTTGTCCGCCACGCTGGAAGGATTTGAAAGTATCGAGCGTGCACCAAGAGCCCGGGCACCACCTTCCATTCTTCCTTGAAACCAGCCCACGATCTTGTGCTCTGCCAGTAAATTTGCTGATGCTTCTGCAATATTGTCTGGCTTCGTAATCTTAAATGCGGTTTTTTGCAAGGCCGATTGAATTTGATCCTCTGACGCTGCCGGGCCAAAGTAAGCATGCGATATAGGCTCAATCTTTTGACCATGCACCTCTTTCGCGTACCACATCGCAGCACCGATGGCACAGCCCGCGTCACCCCCGACTGGGAAGGCATAAATATCTTCTAGACCGAGCTGTCTGAACAACTGACCATTCATCTTGGAATTAAGCGCAACCCCCCCGGCAATGCACAGTTTCTTGACGCCGGTTGCTTCAATGTAATGCCTCAAATAATCAGCGACTGCACGTTCGACACAAGCCTGTAGTGAGGCGGCAATGTTTTCATCTACTCCATTACGCGGGTCTGAGTTGAACTCTCTGGGCTTCCCGAAGCGGGCCTCAAGCGGGCTGCGAATTCCCTTGCACAGCGGATCGATTAACTTATTGAAAGCTGTATCTGGTTTCATGACAAAGCGGTGACCATCACGCCCGACTAATTCGTCAAAAAACTCGCGGTAAGTGTCTGTGCCATAAGCCGCAAGACCCATGACCGTACCTTCCCCATCGAATGGTGTGTAACCTAAGAATTTCGTCACGCCCGCGTACAATAGCCCAAGGCTATTCGGCAAGGGGACTTTATCCAGAATCCGAATTTCTCCATCCACACCATGGGCAATGATGGAACTTTGAGTATCTCCTCGACCATCAATAGACAAGACCAATGCCTCGTCAAATCCGCTGCCATAGTATGCCGTTGCCAAGTGGGTGTGATGATGGGGCGCGAACACGGCTTTACGGATTCCATTTTTGGCAGCGAAATCCAAGAAGCGCTTCTTGGCACCCACAAATATTTCGCGATGCCATGCCTGAAGCTCTGGATATTTTTTGAATGTCTGGCGGTATGGTTCCATTTCTGGATCGTGCGCAAGGATGACATCCATGTCATGTTCACAAACGATGGCATCCAAATCGCCAAAGTTGATTCCTGCTTCTTGTAAACAGAACTCAATAGACCTTTCTGGAAAGGACGCGTTGGCGTGTTTAATACGGACAAGACGTTCTTCTTCTACAAACGCGACCAGCTTACCATCTACAAGCAGAGCCGCCGAAGGATCATGAAAAAATCCAGTAATTCCTAAAATATTCATGCTGTCGCACTCTGTTTTCTAATACTTGCCATAAAGTCCGGGCAAAAAAACCGCCCTAATATTCTGCCAGATGCCCACCGTTGATGCCTCTTGAGCGTATTTCGATATTGGTCGAGAAAAACATAAGTAACCTCTGCACCCTCTTGCTGCGCCCATTTGGAGATTTGCCGGATAGTATGGTGACTTTGTATTGGCGCAAAATACCAGTCCTTGTACAACACAATATTTCCATCCGCATTGAATAAACATGCATCCGGCAAATGCCACATTTCTATTTTCAGAACCAACTTAAGGATTAGTTCTTCTGCCCAACGCCCGAGCCTTGAAATATAAAACAACGTATCGCGAATAATATTTCGCGGCTGCACCTGCCCATAAAGCATTATGTTCAGTGTGCCTCCCGGTTTTAAAACACGAAGCAGTTCCCGAAAACCTTGCATAGCATCTGGGGTCGCATGAAGTACACCAATACAATATGCAGCGTCATATGTATTGCCTTCAAAAGACAAAGCCAATACTGTCCCGTGTTCTAAAGATACCTTTTCATGCAAGGTATGGGATGCCAGCTCTTGCCGAACATATTCAATAGTTTTTTCGGAATAATCCAGACCCGTATAACGATGGGCATAAGTAGCCACCCCAAGAGCCCACTCCCCTCTGCCCAAACCCACTTCCAACACTTGCAAACTTGGCAACTGTTCTATAGTTGGGAAAGGAAATGCTTTCAGCATTGCCTCACTCTTACTTAGTGTTGCCTTGTCTCCGTATATCAGATCATCGTAAAAACGCTGAGCCTTTTTTGATTCTTTCACCATATCCAAATGCCACCTTATTTATTGATAATCACCAAAGAAGATCTGACTCATAGCTTTGTTCAATCAAAAACCCACCTATCATTAATTTACTTACAGCCTTGTGCGTCACGGAGAAGTAATTAACATAATCACCAGTTATCCCTTTCCGAAAATGTGAGGATTTCTGCTCTTGCCCAGGGGTGCGCCCACCAGACAATCCGTTAAATGTTAATTGTTCTGCAACCTTTTGGATCGCCTGCGCCTCAACATCCACATTGGCTTTGCCCAACGCATTAATTAATGTTGTAACTGGGTCAGGCATTAATTCTTCATAACGAATAGCAACAACGTGTTTCTGAGCTAACCATTCTTGTGCCATTTTACAGAAATACCGCATCCCTTCATGGACAATGTACTTTTCATCTTCTTCACACCCGATTATGCCACCTGTAAGAATAAAGGTTATAGCATCATCTTCAGAGATTCCTTGGAAAAAGCTATGCAATGGGTGGTGCGTCAATACATGCTTAATGTACAAGGCGGCCGATACTGCCACATCTCTGGGATCACGGTACAAATATATACAAAGTAAATCTTCTTGTTTAATAACTGCTGACAATTTTTCACTTAATGGATAGTGCGCACAAAGCACTTCTCCTTCTTTCAATGACAAGTAAGTCTCATCAATTTTATAAGGATCCCATTCCGGCGGGACAGGCACCCCCCCTGTAAATAGTGGCTCAACTTTTTTAAAACCAAATAGCATTGCAACAAAGTCGAAAAAATATACAGTTCCAGACCGAGGCATCGTTGAAATCAATATCCTTTTTATATCTCTAGCCATGGCAATCTATGCTTCCACTTCAATAGTTGTTGGGAAGTTCATCATTACATGAACAGGTTTGTCCGCCACCATATCAAACGCAATCGCGTTTTCTATCCGATCTGACAGCATTATTTTTTCGCCTTGTCCAATATAACCGGCGGTAACAGTAAATGCATAGGAACCAGGATGCAAACACGGCAAGGTTACCTTTATGCGAATAGTGAGGTAACTTCCATCGGCTATCGGATTAATAATCTGCTTTTCAATCTGGCTGTTGGTGCTGGCTATTTCTTGACCTTTGGCATTTCTAAATATATATCCAACCGCCAATGCAGTGTTGGAATCAAGTGAATGATTTTGAATTGTCAGTCTCAACGTTACGACTTTGTCATTGAGTGATGATGAAATTCGATTCATTGATTCGTCATACAACCCGACACCAACAATCTTACACCGTTGATCCCCCAACCGCCGGTCAATATTGGGGATTTCTGTTTCCAGCCCTTGTGTTGATGGCGTTTCTTGATTGACAACTTCTGTTTTCGTGACCATGTCCGCCGCAGAGTCCATCTGGACGATTTGTCGGCCAAACAAGTACGATAGATAAGCATCAACTACCTTAGCCGAACTACCTTCATTCTTTATGCTTCCATCAAGCAGCCATATCGCCCGCGAGCATAGATTCCGAACAGCGTTTGCATCGTGAGAAACAAACAAAATAGTGGTTCCCGATTTTTGTAACTCGTTAAATCGCAACATACACCGATGCACAAAATAGGCGTCACCAACAGCCAACGCTTCATCCACAATCAGAATTTCTGGGTCAACATTTGCCTGAATTGCAAATGCCAGCCTGACAAACATGCCGCTTGAATAAATCTTCACAGTCTGCTCGATGAACTCGCCAATATCGGCGAAAGCAACGATATCTTCGAACCGCTCGTCCAGCTCTTCTCTGCTCAAGCCCAACAGGGCACCATTCATGTAAATGTTTTCTCGCCCAGTGAACTCCGGATTGAACCCTGAACCAAGCTCCAGCAGGGCGGCAATACGTCCATGTGTTTCTATGCTACCGCTGGTTGGGTTAAGGGTGCCGCAGATCATTTGTAGCAGTGTGGATTTGCCCGAACCGTTGCGGCCGATAATTCCGACGGTTTCACCCTTCTTAATTTCGAAAGAAACATCGTTGAGTGCCCAGAATTCACGGTAGTACTGTTTAGGCAGTGCTCCAACCAGACGTTGTAGCCGTGGATAAATGGACTGCTTGAGACGGTCTGGTGGCCTATCGTAAATCTGATAGTACTTTGAGAGGTTTTGGACGCGGACGGCGATTTCAGAGGACATCAGCGAACCCCTTGCGTGTCTTCTGAAAACAGGCAAAACCGGCCCAGGCAATCAGCGCTCCCAACACCAGCAACATAGCCAAAGCGATGAAATTGGGTAGTTGACCAAAGATCAAGACTTTTCTTCCTTCCTCTATGATAAAGGCAAGCGGGTTGATCTTTAGCCATATCTGGTAGCGTGCAGGTAAGGCGGAGATGGGAAAAAATACGGCTGAAATAAAAAGCATCACAGTGGTAAACATGTTTGTCAACTGACTAATATCACGGAGATAAACACCCAGTGCTGATAGAAACCAGGCCAGCCCCATTGTGCCAAGCACCAGTGGCAGCAGTACAACCGGAAAAAGAACGCCAGTTAAAGGAATGTGCTGACTAAGGATGATTTGCGCCAAAAGCAGTACCCCAAGACTGATCGCGGTATGAAAAAGAGTAGAACCAAATGCTACCCAAGGCAGAATCTCCAGCGGAAAGACGACCTTTTTAACATAATTGACATTGGAGATGATCAGACCCGGCGCGCGGTTGATGCACTCAGCAAAGAGCCCGTGCACAATCAAACCAACGAACAAAATGATGGCAAAATCGGCTTTGCTTTCGTCTGCATGCACTCCCCAGCGAGCTTTGAAAACAACTGAAAAAACGAAGGTGTAAATAACGAGCATCATCAATGGGTTAAAGAAAGACCAAGCGAGACCCATTATTGAGCCGCGATAGCGGCCAATCACTTCTCGCTTGCTCATCTGGAGAATCAGTTGCCGGTGTTGCCAGAAACTAGCAGCCATTTCCCTCGGCGAAGTGGAGAAGTGCTGCATCAGGCAAATACCTCGGCCCGATCGAAAACTACCCCTTGCGCATCTTTGCCAGAAAGTGACGGTGCCGTATTAATTGGCCAGTCGATGTTGATGCTGGTGTCATTCCAGACAATGCAGCGCTCGTAATCTGAGGCGTAGTAGTCTGTAGTTTTATAAAGAAACTCGGCAGTTTCCGAAAGCGTCACAAAGCCGTGGGCGAAGCCTTCAGGGATCCGGAGTTGTTTTTTGTTCTCTGCCATCAGGATTTCAACGACCCACTGACCAAAGGTGGGGGAGCTTTTTCGGATATCCACGGCAACGTCGAAAACTTCACCATGGATTACGCGAACCAGTTTACCCTGTGCCTTGGGTGGCAGTTGGTAGTGCAGTGTAGTGATACAGGACATTGCCAATTTAAACAACATATCTTGCTGAACCCTTCCGTCAGAGTGCGCTCCGGTTAAATAGCCTTGTGGTCCCAGTGAATTGGCTTTCAGATTTCACGGGATAAAGATTTAACCCCAGTACCATCTGCCGGAGCTACCCCGGTTAAATTCGCTGCGCCCCAGTTGAATCCCCCTTGGGGTCTGCGAAGCAGAATTCAAACAGGGCAAGCTGTCCTTCGGAATTGAACGGGGCACGGCAGGGCAGGCTGGGCAAGCAGAGAAATAGGCTACGCATTTCACAGGGCAAGCAGATGACACGGATTAGAGATTTGCCTTGATATATGTGTCAAACTGTCTGGGTCCGTGTGGGTCTGTTGCCAAATATGGCACGGCAGGTGAATGGTTTGCTTACAAAACTCCTTTAGGAGGAAGAAGCTTTTCAATAAGATTTTTGAGAAAAGCAAGCTCATTTTTATGGGCATTAAGTGTGGCTTCCAGATCTGTCTGCCTTCTTTGCATCTGCCACTGCATCCGCAGGACAAAACCTAAAATTACCAAGGAAATAGTGATAAAGAGCCCAAGCATCCACTGAAGGGTATTAAAACGCTCATTCATTTCGGCACGGAGGTCATCAAAGCGTCCGTTCATTTCAGCACGGAGGTCATCAAAGCGCTTATTAAGGGCCTTTTGGCCTTCTTCAAGCCGGGTAAGTCTTTCAACGATTTCGCGGTCAGTTATCCTGGGGGCCTTTTCAACCGCGGCAGCCACCATGGGGACCAACAAAATAGTCATTAAACCGGCAAAAATAATCACCTTGCGCATAATTCAATCATAGAACACAAACTAATTTTGTCAATTCAGAAAAACGGCAGAGCCGATCCATGCTTGCACTTAAAAGCAAACCAGAGTAAGATTTCCTTAAAGTAGGAAAGTAAGGGAAACTGATATGCTTGCAAAACTCACATCTAAAAACCAGATCACAATTCCCAAATCAATTCTGTCCCAGCTCCCCAACGTGAGATACTTTGATGTGGAGCTCAAGGACGATGTAGTCATTTTCAGGCCTGTTAAGGTCTATGGGGCTGATCTCGGTCAGATTCGCGCCAAAATGAAAAAACTGGGTTTGACTGAAGAGAGCGTGCCTGAAGCAGTGCGGTGGGCACGGTCAAGGTGAAAAAGGTCGTCATAGACACAAATGTTCTTGTCTCAGCTCTATTGTTCGGCGGCATTCCGGCACAACTTATTCCACTGTGGAAGAACAGGACTATTAGACCCCTTTGTTCCAGGAAGATTATGGACGAATTTCTCAGGGTACTGGCTTACCGAAAATTCTCCCTCTCAGAAACGGAAATAGAATATCTTATTACTCAGGAGATCGTCCCATGGTTTGAAGTCGTGGAAGTCTCTTCTGGCAGGGCCTTTGTCAAACAAGATCCATCTGATGACAAGTTTATCTGGTGTGCTGAGACGGCCCGAGCTGATTTCATTATTTCCGGGGATGAACATCTCCTATCCTGTGTCGACAGCCCAATACCCGTTGTTACTGTAGCCCAGTTTCTTAAACACTTGTAACGTCCGCGGGGAAGGGATTACGAACTGATATCTGATTTTGCGGGCTAAATGGGATGCGGTAAAGGCTCTTCCAAAGATGTGGCGCAAGCGCCGGGCGATTCAGGCAGGGCATGTCGCAGGTATAAGCGAGATTTGGCAAGTGTTGGATAAGCGGTTGTTTAGGGAGTTGTGAGTTGGGAGTCGAAGCTACTTCATCTGTTTCGTTGGTGGTTGTGAACTTCAATGCAGGGGCGCTTCTTACCGATTGCATAGCGTCTGCCATAGTCCAGGTCAGAGAGGTAATCGTTGTTGATAATGCATCCATCGATAACAGTGTTACCCAACTAACAAGACGTTTTCCCGACGAACCCCGTCTGCGGGTGATCCAAAATGATCAAAATCTTGGTTTTGCTGCTGCCTGCAATATTGGCGCTGATGCGGCTACCAGCCCCTATCTACTATTTTTGAACCCGGATTGTGTACTCGAATCGGATACGGTTTTCCAGTTACACGATGTATTGGCAGCCGGCTCTGAGGTCGGCATGGTCGGTGGACTTCTAGTAAACCCGGATGGTACCGAGCAGGGTGGTGGCAGACGTGCGATCCCTACACCCTGGCGCTCCTTTGTGCGAGCTTTCGGTTTATATCGCTTCGCCCATCGCTGGCCCCGACTGTTTTTTGATTTCCACCTGCACAAGCAGCCCTTGCCTGATCAGCCCATTGAGGTCGAGGCGATTTCCGGGGCATGTATGTTGGTTAAGCGAGAGGCGATGGAAGATGTGGGACCTTGGGATGAAGATTACTTTTTGCATTGCGAGGATTTGGATTGGTGTATGCGTTTTCGACAAAAAGGCTGGAAGGTGATGTTTGTTCCTTGTGCGCGAGTGACTCATGCATTGGGGGCGTGTAGTCGAAGCCTCCCCATTTTCGTTGAGTGGCACAAACATAAGGGGATGATGCGCTTCTACCGCAAGTTCTTCCGGCACCAATATCCTGGAGTTTTGATGGGGCTGGTAGCGGTTGGGGTGTGGCTGCGCTTTGGGGTGGTGGCCTGTTGGAAAGTGGTGAGTGGAATGGGTGGGAAGCAGGAAGTGGGAAGTGGAAAGTAGGAAGCGGTCTGTCGCCCTTCTTGGGGCAACCAGTCTGGTGGGGGAATGTTTGCTGCCGTTGCTGACGCAGCCGGGGTGGCGGGTTGTAGCGTTTTCGCGACAGCCCAGGGAAAGTGTAGATAATGGAGTTGAATGGCGGGTAATTTCCCCCTCACGCCCGGCCTCTCTTCCACAAGGGGAGAGCGGAGTTAAATATTGGATCTGTGTCGCGCCTATTTGGGTATTGCCAGACTACTTCGGTTTATTGGAGGCGTATGGGGTGCGACGGGTCGTGGCGCTGTCTTCCACCAGTCTCTTTACTAAAGATGATTCCTCTGACCTTGCTGAGCAGGCTGTTGCACAACGCCTGACTGATGGGGAGGAGCAACTCCAGGAGTGGGCTGAAAAAAACGGCATTGAGTGGGTCATTCTGCGGCCTACCCTGATCTATGGCCGAGGGCGGGACAAGAACATCGCTGAAATTGCGCGTTTCGCGCGCCGATTTGGTTTCTTTCCGCTGCTGGGGAAGGCGGATGGGTTGCGTCAGCCGATACACTCGGAAGATGTAGCTGCTGCGTGCATCTCGGCGTTGAAATCACCTAAGGTGGTAAACCGTGCGTACAACATTTCTGGTGGGGAAACGCTGACCTATCGGGAGATGGTTCTCCGCGTGTTTGCATCATTGCATCGCCGGCCAAGGGTGGTGACGATACCGCTGGCTGCTTTCAGATTAGCGTTGGTGTGTTTACGCTTGCTTCCAAGATACCGACACTGGTCAGTTGCCATGGCTGAACGGATGAACCGTGATCTGGTGTTTGGTCACTCGGATGCAGAACGCGACCTCGGGTTCTCGCCACGGCCATTTCGACTTACGCCGGAGGATGTAGCACGGTGAGTCTGGGTATATTACTGGCGGTCGATGCACTTATGGAGTTCCGGCGCGTCAAT
>DFBC01000060.1 GCA_002367235.1 Cellvibrionales bacterium UBA3090 | reverse complement strand
GAAGAACAAGAAGGCAAGATGATCCGTCCACAACCAGACGGAAGTCACCTGATTGACGCACTCACTCCAATCGAAGACTTTAACGTTTATTTTGACACAGGTATCAATGACGAGGAATTTGATACCATTGGCGGCATTATTGTTCAGGCCTTTGGCCGAATGCCCTCGGTAGATGAAACTGTCGATGTTAATGGCTTTACCTTCCGGGTTGCCGATGGCGATAACCGACAGGTTAAACTGCTGGAAATGCGCATGAGAGCCTAGCCGCTAACCCACCAAAAACCAACTCTCCCTCAGGACACCATCAGGCCGTGCAATCCCTAGTACAGAAATACGACCTAAAGGCCTGCCTTCTCGCTGCTCTGCTTGGTGTGCTATTACCGCTATCCATGGCGCCCTTTCACTGGTGGGCACTGGGGCTGTTATCCACGGCAGGTTTTGCAGCGATGGTGTGTGGCCCACAATCCACCCCAGGATTCCGGGTTCGATTATTACGCAGCTTGAGCTTTGGCCTGGGCGTCTATGGCGTAGGGGCCTCCTGGATCTTTGTCAGTATCCACGACTATGGCGATGCAAGCATTGCACTGTCTTTACTTCTCATCACACCGTTTATTTTTTTTCTGGCACTGTTACTGGCGACACCTTTTGTCTTACTAGGCCGAACACTGACTCCTCCGTCAAATTTACTCTCGACCCACCATGGCTTGGCGCTGGTCATGCTCATCATTTTTCCCAGTATTTGGACGATTGGAGAATGGTTTCGCGGCTGGGTTTTTAGCGGGTTTCCCTGGCTTTATTTAGGCTACGGTCACACCGACACCTGGCTATCTGGTTGGGCACCGATTGTCGGGGTACTCGGTGTTAGCTGGATAACTGCATTTTGTGGCGCGTTATTAGCCTTTCTATTCATGCTGAAGCTACCGATTAAAGCTAACAACGTGAGACCCAAAACAGGGGTTGGCGTTGCGATCGCGGCGCTACTACCAGCAACCCTATTTTGGCTCGGCGGCGCCTACCTGCAAACCGTTAGCTGGACTCAACCATCGGGAAATCCCCTTTCAATTGGGTTAGTTCAGCCCGCCTTACCCCTGTCTCTCAAATGGGATCCTTACAAGCTGCCGGCAATCTTTGAGCAATACCGTGCAGACACGGAAAGTCTTCTTCATAACGATTTGGTAATCTGGCCTGAATCTGCCATCCCGAGATTTCAGCACGAAGTCATGGGCTATCTCGATTCAGTGGCCGCTGCTGCATACGAGACTCAAACTGCCCTCATTACAGGCATACCCACTGCCGAGACCAACGATCGACAGAACAGCGAGCCCGGCAATTACTACTCCAAATATTACAATTCTGTCATTGGGCTTGGCATGGCGTCAGGGGTGTATCACAAACAGCACCTCGTACCCTTTGGCGAGTACGTGCCCTTTGAAAAATGGCTAAGAGGAACCATTGCGTTCTTTGACTTACCCATGTCTGCATTTAACTCGGGACCAGCAGAGCAACCGCTCATCACGGCCAAGGGTGCTATTATTGCCACCGCTATCTGTTACGAAATCGCCTATGCCGAGCTGGTAAGGAAATCAGCTACCCACGCCAACCTGATACTTACCTTGAGCAACGATACCTGGTTTGGCAAATCTATTGGACCAAAACAACATTTTCAAATTGCCCGCATGCGAGCCATCGAGAATGAAAAACCGCTTATCAGAGCCACTAACGATGGCATCAGTGCATTGATTGATTACGATGGTCGAGTCACGGCGGTGAGTCCCTCCTTTCAACGCACCACGCTTGAGGGTACGCTAGAGCCCCGCACCGGGCTTACCCCCTTTGGACGAGCTGGGTCCTACCCCATCCTGCTGTTGTCATTTATTGTTATCGTCATTGCGCTATATCGAACCCGACGACCAGAAAACAAGTAGGACAAATAAGTCGATAAATCTGGCTGGGTCTATGACGGCCTTTAGCCTATAATTGACCGCTTTTCCGGCATACTTTTTCGGCATATGGATTAGCTCCATGCTAATACCGTAATAACAGCATGCCGTAATGCAATGCCCCAACCAGATCAAGAAGACTGATGAAAGACCAATACCATCCAGCGGAAATCGAATCTACGGCCCAAACTTTTTGGGCTGACAACCAAACCTTTGTGGTCACCGAAGATACCAGTAAAGAAAAATACTACTGCTTGGCCATGTTCCCCTACCCCAGCGGCAAGCTACACATGGGGCATGTGCGCAACTACACCATCGCCGATGTGATCTCGCGCTATCAGCGAATGCTCGGAAAAAATGTTTTGCAACCGATGGGATGGGATGCCTTTGGCCTGCCGGCAGAAAATGCCGCTATCAAGCACAACACCGCACCGGCAAAATGGACCTACGAAAATATCGAGTACATGAAAAGCCAGCTGAAACAGCTCGGCTTCGGCTATGACTGGACGCGAGAGCTGGCCACCTGCAAACCTGAATACTACCGCTGGGAGCAGTGGTTCTTTACTCGACTTTTTGAAAAAGGCCTAGTCTATAAAAAGACCTCTGCCGTCAACTGGTGTCCCAATGATCAGACGGTATTAGCCAACGAGCAGGTTATAGATGGCTGCTGCTGGCGCTGCGATACGACGGTCGAGAAAAAAGAAATTCCCCAGTGGTTTATTAAAATCACCGACTATGCCGAAGAACTACTTAACGACCTCGACAAACTCGATGGCTGGCCAGAGCAAGTTCGCATCATGCAACGCAACTGGATTGGCAAGAGCCGGGGCGTAGAGTTCAGCTTCAAGTTGGCTCAACCTGTTGAAGATATAGATAACTTCGCGGTCTATACCACTCGCCCAGACACCTTGATGGGTGTCACCTATGCCAGCCTGGCGGCAGAGCATCCGATTGCGCTTGCCCTGGCAAAAAGTAATCCAGACATAGCGGCCTTTATTCAATCATGTAAGACCCAATCCGTTGCCGAAGCCGATATGGCCACCATGGAAAAACGAGGGATTGCTACCGGACTTGAAGCTATTCATCCCATCACTGGTGAAAAGATTCCTGTGTGGGTCGCCAATTATGTGTTGATGGAATATGGCACTGGCGCAATTATGGCAGTACCCGCTCACGATGAGCGCGACTTTGAGTTTGCCAATAAGCACGGCCTACTCATAAAACAAGTCTTCGAGCAAAGCGCCCCATCCGAAGCCTGCCGCTTTGACAACCACAGATGGCAAGACTGGTACGCATCAAAAGCGGCCGACGAAGTCGTCATGATCAACTCAGAAGAGTTTAATGGCCTTAGCCCCGAGGCAGGCTTTGATGCCATTGCCAGCAAACTCGCCGAACTCAACTGCGGTGAAATAAAAGTTAACTACCGCCTGCGGGACTGGGGCGTATCCCGCCAGCGTTACTGGGGCTCGCCAATCCCCGTATTTAACTTACCAGAAGGTGGAGAAATCCCGGTTCCCACAGACCGCTTACCTGTTCTCTTACCTGAAAATGTTGAAATGGATGGCGTTCAATCCCCCATCAAAGCAAACACGGAATGGCGAAAAGCAGAACTCAACGGCCAATCGGTCGAGCATGAAACCGATACCTTCGACACCTTTATGGAATCGAGTTGGTACTATGCCCGATATACCAGCCCCAATTACAGTGAAGGCATGATCGACCGCGAAGCCGCTAATTACTGGCTGCCAGTGGATCAATATGTCGGCGGCATTGAACACGCGATTTTGCACCTACTCTACGCCCGGTTTTTTCATAAACTGATGCGTGATGAGGGCCTGCTAGACTCGGATGAGCCCTTCACCAAGCTGCTCTGTCAGGGCATGGTATTGAAAGATGGCACCAAGATGTCGAAATCCAAGGGGAATACTGTCGACCCACAGGCTCTTATCGAGCAATACGGGGCTGACACGGTGCGCCTGTTTACCATGTTTGCCGCTCCCCCCGAACAATCACTGGAATGGAATGACAGCGCAGTAGAAGGTGCGCACCGCTTTTTACGGAAACTCTGGAAAGCGGTGCACGCACATACCCAGACAGGCGTTTCTGAAGCAATAAACCCAGCAGAACTAAGTCAACAACAGCGGGACTTGCGACGTAAAACCCACGAAACAATTGCCAAGGTTAGCGATGACTTTGGCCGTCGACAGACCTTTAATACCGCCATTGCCGCGGTGATGGAACTACTGAACGAAGTGGGAAAAAATACTGACCTGAAAACGCCGACTGGCTTGGCAGTAGAACGAGAGGCTCTAGAAACAGCTATATTAGTGCTTTCACCTATTGTTCCCCATATCTGTCATCAGCTGTGGGCCGAGCTTGGTCACGGCAATCATTTGCTCGATGCTCCATGGCCAGAAGTGGATGAATCTGCTTTGGTCAAAAGTACCATTCAAATGGTCGTCCAAGTTAATGGTAAGCTTCGCGCTCAAATTGATGTCCCTGCCGAAGCAGACAAAGAGGCTATTGAACAGATGGCAACAAACCATGAAAATGTTCAACGCTTTACTGAAGGACAAACCATTCGTAAAGTGATTGTGGTTCCCAACAAGCTGGTTAATATTGTTGCCAACTAAACACAACCTGTTAAGTACTGAGCTGAACCTCGAAAACCAGTTCGTTTTATAGAAAGGAATGACAATGAAAAAACTGATCCACATTGCTCTCGCAGGCCTGCTTACGGCAGTGATGGTCACTGGTTGCGGCTGGCATTTGCGGGGCAGCGGCCAAACACTCAACAATATCTCCAGCGTTTATGTCAGCGCACCAAACAGACAGAGTGACTTTTATCGATCCCTGATCAGAGCGCTGAAGGCCAGCAAGATAGAAATCACCCCGAGCGCCACAGGAGCGCAATACAGCATTGTGGCTCTCAATGAAAAGAGCTCTCGCCGCACCGCAACAGTCAGTGCAGGGGCGAGGGTCTCTGAATACCAGCTAACCGAGGCTATCGATATTCTAATACTGGATGCCGATGGCAAGCAGCTTGGATCGAGAACAACGCTTAGCGCCGAACGATACTTTGACTTTGATGAAAATGATGTTCAATCAAAGCGGGAAGAAACGGAACTGCTCCAACGGGAAATGCGTAATGATCTAGTCCGTCAGGTCATCAACCGCCTCAATGCCATCAGCAACCGCACCAGCGCACCTTCCGACACATCAGCTGAAGATGCGCCTGCGAGCTGAACAACTTTCGTCACACCTCTCACAGGGGCCAATGGCCCCTGTTTATCTTGTCAGTGGTGACGAAGCACTGCTGGTACAAGAAGCGGCAGATGCCATTCGAGCTGCAGCCAAACGTCAAAACTATACCGAACGGGAACTACTCCATGTCGAAGCAGGTTTTGATTGGGATGTGGTATTAACTGAAGCCAACAGCCTGTCATTATTTTCTGAAAAGAAAATTCTTGAAATACGTATTCCCAACGGCAAACCTGGGGACAAGGGATCGAAAACCCTACAGGAATACATCAACACCCCCAACCCCGATACACTCATGCTAATTATCACCCCAAAGCTGGAAAGCGCTACCACCAGAAGCAAGTGGGTTAAGGCTATCGACAGCCAAGGCGTTTTCATTCAATTGTGGCCAATCGCCCAAAACCAGCTACCACATTGGATCAACCAACGATTGCAGCAAGCTGGCATACAGGCCAACCGTCAAGCAGCCACCATTCTCGCCGACCGCGTAGAAGGCAATTTACTCGCTGCCGTTCAGGAGATTGAGAAACTAAAACTACTGATACCCGAAGGCGAGGTGGACGCCGACACCATGTCCACTATCGTAGCTGACAGCGCTCGTTTCAATGTCTTCTCTCTGGTGGACAAGGCCATGGAGGGCGAAGCACAAAGCGCCTGTCGAACCCTGCGAGGACTACGCGACGAAGGCAGCGAGGCAACGGTGATTTTATGGGCCCTCACTCGAGAGCTTCGCACCCTTATAAAAGCCTGTGATGCTGTGGAGAATGGCGACCATCTGGACTGGGCACTGAAGAACCTTGGCGTATGGGAAAAAAGAAAACCTCTGATAAAAAATGCCATGCGACGCATACCACCAAACCAACTCAAGCAAATGCTGCGCCTGGCAGGCGGTATAGACCGGGCCATCAAAGGCATGCGTAACGCATCGCCTTGGGATGATCTTACCACGCTGATTCTTATGTTTTGCGGCAAGCCCACACTGCACCCACACAATCTCCGGTTAGCACTGCAAGACCGCTAGAAAAACCAGCTAAGCGGAATAACCAGGGTGCTAATCATTCAGTCTCTGCTATCGCCCTTAAGGACCTTTCCTCTAAAAAATAATAGGAAATGACCCAATAGCTGGCCACTTAAATCTGCTACCAAGTCCCAAGCTTCCATGCTTCGGTAACCTGTTTGCATTTGTAGCAATTCCATCACCACACCATAAACAATCAGCGCCAGATGCAATTGCCACCAAAGCTTACCCTGTGGAAATGATTTCTGTCCGATCAAAAATAGTCCGGCAAAGGTCGCAGCATGCATCAGCTTATCCTGACCAGAAAACCATCCGGCCCCACTGACAGGCATTAATGCCATAACCATAATGACAACAAGAGAGAGGATGAAAACTAGCCGCCACACAATTACATGCTGCAAGTGTCACCCATACGTCAAAAACAAGAAGCGATTACAAGGCCGCTAA
This sequence comes from Cellvibrionales bacterium UBA3090, assembly GCA_002367235.1. Classification (GTDB taxonomy): domain Bacteria; phylum Pseudomonadota; class Gammaproteobacteria; order Pseudomonadales; family Porticoccaceae; genus Porticoccus. The sequence goes on along the minus strand of DFBC01000060.1, from coordinate 7,347 downwards.
TAGCGGGTAGCGGAAAAAGACTCAGGAGATAAAGTCACCGGGCACACCATTATTAACTGGCCCTAACTTTTGGCTTTTTTACCAGATTTACCTCTCGCCCTGAGACCAAGGTGTTAATCGCCTGAAGTCGCTCGACCGTCCCAACATCCCACCATGTACCGCGGAACACCTCCCCAGAAACATAACCACCACTGATACTATCGACCAATACATCCCTTATTGGAAACTTTTCACTGGCGGACGAAAACAATGCAAAAAGCTCGGGGCGCATTACACTGATCCCGCTAAAAGTTAAGCTCTCCCCTCCCGCTAACGGATATCGAATATTACCCTGGGAATCCAGAGAAAAATCGCCCGTTGGATTGTGTTCCGGGTTTGGCACCAACACAAGGTGTGCCTCCACACTGTCTGACCAGTCTCTGTCTACCAGCGACGGCAAGGGATAATCAGTCCAAATATCACCATTAATAACCAAAAATGGATCACTACCCAACAGTGGCAGAGCTCTGCGAATACCACCGCCAGTATCCAGTGGCTCAACTTCCCTCGACCAGTCAATCCTCACGCCAAAGCGAGAGCCATCGCCTAGAAATGCTTCGATCTGATCACCCAGCCAAGCCGTATTGATCACTAACTCTCGAACACCTGCAGCAGCAAGACGCTCCACATGGTATTGAATCAGTGGTTTAACCCCCACCTTCAATAATGGTTTCGGGGTGTTCTCTGTAAGCGGGCGCAATCTTTCACCAAAACCTGCAGCAAGAATTATTGCTTTCATTTTTAATCCTTTTGATAGTTAACCTATCATTTAAATGGGTTCGCCCAGCTGTCTTAAATATCGCCCGCCGTTTCCCATGGAAAAAACCAATCTTGTTTGGGTAATTCGGGTAATACTCGCAACGCCAACCAGTCTTTAAACTTATCGAACTCTGGATAGGGCTCCAGCTGCTCCAAGGTATAACGAATCACCAATGGCAAATCATTGAGGTAGCCCGGTTTGCCATCCCGCAGATAAAGCCTGGAAAAGATACCGAGGACCTTAATATGCCGCTGTAAACCCATCAGGTCAAACCACCGAAGAATCTGTTTATCAGAGACAGGCGGGGCAATTTCTACAGCCACAGCTCTATGGTAGTAGCTCAATGCACGCTGTGAAACATAATCCCCAGGCCAGCGAATATAGCAGTCTCGCAACAGTGACACCAAGTCATAGGTAATTGGGCCGGTGACCGCATCCTGAAAATCGAGCACACCGATTTCACTATCCTCATCATTCTCACCACCGCCGAGCAACATTAAGTTTCGGGAGTGAAAATCACGATGCACAAAAACCTGGGGTTGCCCCAAGGCATTCTCTACCAGTTGATTCATAACGTCGTGAATCAACTCATAATCAGCCGACTGCAAGTTAATACCTAGCAATTTAACCAAGAACCACTCGGGAAAGAGGTTCATCTCATCCAGTAAACGCTGACGGTCAAACGCTGGCAGGGTCCCACTTGGGACAGACACTTTTTGCATGCTTAACAATGCCGTCTCAGCTGCAGCGTAATATACATCTACGGTATCGGCAGAGAGCTGCGGCAAGAGCAACTCGTCACCAAGGTCTTCGAGCAACAAAAAGCCCTGCTGGTAATCCACAGCATAGATCATCGGTGTATGAATGCCATTTTGCCTCAGCAACAAGGCAACGCTGACAAAACTGGGGTTGTTTTCATGCTCGGGCGGGGCCGACACAGCAATGAGAGGCGGACACGTATTCAGCCTAAAATAGTGTCTAAATCCGGCATCACCATTCAGTGGCTGAAGCAATAACTTCTCGGAGGTGCTGACCGAATCCGGCAGAAATTTCTCTACCCATTCATGCAGACATTGAGAATTGCTCATATTTCTGGGACATTTAGAAAAAAGGTCGGTCATTCTACCCCAAACCCTCGCATGATGCCGCAGAATGGGTAAAATGTAGCGTCCCAGTAGAGACCACAGCTTGCCCATAATAATACGGACAATAAGAATGCCAAAAACCATACGTCATCTCGGTACCAGATTCTTCCAAGCTGTGTCCTTCTCTCGCCCTAAAACCACCTTAACGGTGTTATCTACTCTGCTGTTATCAACAGCGGCTTTGGCCGAAAACAGTGACAGCCACTCTCAGTGGCAATGTCAGGCCGGAACTGATGGCAGCTGGGTGTGCAGCGAGAAAACAATCCCCGGAAAAGCTTACCCAAGGCCCGAACACTCAAAACCCGAACTGGAGTTACCTCCTGCGGATGACGGTGGCCCACAGGTACAACTGGCCCGAAATCTGGACTGGGTAGAAGAAGAATCTCTGACGGCGGCGCAACGTGACGCCATGTCGCCAGGATGCTGTGGTGACTATATAGAGCCAGCACGTGATTACCCTGATGCTGACCTAAATCCGGAGGACGCCCCAATGCGGGTAGCCTCAACCTCCACAGAGGTCGAGCAGGAGAACATCGCCTATCTGAAAGGAAAAGTCCATCTCACCCAAGGCTACAGGCAAGTTAGAAGCGATAATGCAACCGTCAACCAGAATGACAGGACGGTAGATCTAGAAGGCAATGTGCAATTCCGTGAGCCAGGCATGCTGCTCACCGGGGAAACGGCGCACATGAACATGGATACCAAAGATATTCAGGTCAATGATGCCACCTACCTGTTTCACGAATCCGGCGTCCGTGGAACGGCGGATCGCCTGACCAGACCCAGCAATGACATTTTCTATATCGACAATGCCACCTATACGACCTGCGAGCCCAGCAGCAATGCCTGGCAGCTAGTAAGCTCCGAAGTCGATATAAATCCTGAAACGGGAATTGCCCACGCCAAACACGTTCGCTTAGAAGTAAAGGATATCCCGATACTCTACGTGCCCTGGATACGCTTCCCGACCGATGACCGCCGAGCCACAGGCCTACTGTTCCCGACCTTCGAGGTAAGCGAAGATAATGGCATTGACTATGCCCAACCTATCTACCTGAATTTAGCACCAAACTACGACGCGACAATTACGCCTCGCTACTTGCAGGATCGGGGAGCCATGCTTGAACTAGAGGCCCGCCACCTATCGCGCCGGACCAATACCATTCTTGGCGGCACCTTTCTCTCCAGTGATGACGGCGGGGACGACAGTGACGAAGACCCGGATACCATTACCGGGAAAAGGGATCACGAAGGTGATGACCGCTGGCTAGCCAATATCGACCATACCGGACAATTTGGCCACGGTTTGAGAACCAGGATCGATTACACCCGTGTCAGTGATGAAGACTACTTCCGCGATCTCGGCAACACCACGCTAGAGGTCAGTAGCCAGACACACCTCAATGAAATGGCATCGGCCAACTACAACATTAACCATTGGGCCTTTGGCATTAGAGGCCAAGCATATCAAACGATTAGCGACAACCCCAACACATTTGACCAATACAAACTACTTCCCCGAGTGGATGCTAATGGTCACTATCAATGGGGCGACGTCGACTTTGAACTCAATAACCAGTTCACCAGCTTCGATCACAACGATGATGACAATCTAACCCCTGGCACCACGTTCATGACCGATGATCAGGGAACATTTGTGACCGGCAACCGACTCAGACTCGATTATGCCGCCAGCTGGGACAAACAGTGGACCTGGGGCTATTTCCGCCCAACGGCAAAAGTAAAGCACCTGACCTACGATCTGGAAGACCCCCTTCTCGGTAAAAATGATGACAGTCCTTCGGTGACGGTTCCCGTTGGCATCATTGATACCGGAATTTATCTGGAGCGAAATACTACTTGGCTCAACGGCTTTACCCAAACCTTCGAGCCTCGCCTGTACATGGTCCACTCCAAGTATGAAGATCAAAGCGACCTACCAGACTTTGACACATCGGAGCTCACCTTCAGCTACAGCCAATTGTTCAGAGATGACCGGTTTGTCGGTGGTGATCGTATTGGCGATACAGAACAGATTTCCGTGGGCCTGACCTCTCGACTCGTGGAGCAATCAACCGGTAAAGAATGGTTGAGGGCAAGCCTGGGCCAAATTTACTATCTGGATGACCGCTATGTTTCCCTTAACCCTACATTTACCAAATCATTCATAAAAAACCTGGGGAATCCGGATAATCTGACCAACCTGAACCAGCGTGAAATTGCAGACGGCTTGCTGAGAAATGAATCAGCCTATGCAGCGGAACTCGCCTTGAGATTAAGTGATAACCTGAGGATTCAGGCGGACGTCCTCTACGACGAAGAAAACAGCGAACTTGATCGAGGCAATGCCAGCCTGCGGTATCACGATCGCGACAATCGGATATTAAACCTGAGCTACCGGTTCAACCGTAAGGTACCACTGCTGTACAACTCGACCCTTATCGACTCAGACATTGAGCAAGCAGATTTTTCGACTATCTTCCCGATTTTCAGGAACTGGCGCCTTATCGGTCGCTACAACTATGACCTGACCAACAGCCGAAATCTTGAAACCTTTGTAGGCCTGCAATATGACAGCTGTTGCTGGCGCCTAAGTCTAATCAGTCGAAAGTGGATTGATCGCGACGACAATATCGTACTACCTCAAGATGATTTAACGGAAGATAAGGGCATCTTCCTACAGCTACAATTTAAAGGCCTTGCCGGCAGCGGTACTAAAGTAGATACCATCCTTCAGGATGGCATCTACGGCTACGAACCTCCCGTTAATTAACGCATGCAGACTGAATCATGAGTATACGCAGTAAAATTATTAAGCGATTGTCCGTAACAGCTCTGGCTGCGGCGTTCTCCCTACCCATAGCTGCGGAAGAAGTACTCCTCGACCGGATTGTCGCCATCGTTAATGATGATGTGGTGATGGCCAGCGAGCTGGAAAGCCGAGTCCAGGATATCTACTTTCGACTGGAAGAAAGTGGCACGAAAGCACCACCTCAAAACGTCTTGGTTCCCCAAGTGTTAGACCGCCTAATACTTGAGCGTTTGCAGCTTATGCTAGGACAACGGGCGGGCATTCGATTTAGCGATGCAGAGTTAAATCAAGCCATGGAGCGTTTGGCCAAAAGTAAGGGTACAAATATCGATGGCTTGGTAGAAAGAGCTCACCAGAGAGGGATCAAATTAGCTGGTTTGCGCCAGCAAATACGCGAGGAGATGATCATCTCCAAGGTTCAAGAGGGTTCTCTCAATCGTCGAATTTCTATTACTGAACAAGAAATCGAAAACTTCCTGAATTCTGCAGAAGGCCGCTCCTGGTCTTCGCCTGATGTAAACCTCGGGCACATTTTACTTTCATTATCTGCGGGAGCTCCTCGTGACGAAGTCGCCAACGTAGAGCAAAAAATTCGAGATATTTACAACCAAATTCAAAACGGCGCTGATTTTAAAAGCCTTGCTGTAGCAAATTCCGCAGGACAAAATGCCCTAAAAGGTGGAGACCTCGGCTGGCGAAAAACAGCACAACTACCCGGTCTATTTATCACTGCCATTGAAACGTTAAACCCCGGACAAACCAGTGAACCTATCCGGAGTAATGCCGGCTACCACCTACTAAAGTTGTATGAGCGACGCGGCGGAAGCAACACTCAGCTGGTGAAGCAGCACAACGTTCGACATATCCTCCTCTCACCCAATGAAATAAGAAGTGATGAAGAGACCCAGGCTATGCTCAATGACATACGCACAGAAATAATCAATGGTGGAGACTTTGCCGAGCAGGCCAAGCTGCATTCAGAAGACATCGCTACAGCGCTCGCGGGAGGAAGCCTGGGTTGGTCTATCCCCGGCAAGTTCGTTCCTACCTTTGAAAAGACTATGAACAAAATAGCCGTTAACGAGGTCAGCAAACCATTTCGAACCCAGTTTGGCTGGCATATCGTGCAGGTTACCGAGCGCCGCAACCAGGATTTCAGCGAAGATATAAAACGCAGCCAAGCCAGCCAAATCCTGAAACAGAGAAAGTTTCAGGAAGAACTACAGGTTTGGCAACAGGAAATTCGTGACGAGGCCTTCATAGAAATCAAATTGTGATTAGGCTGGCTATTACTCCCGGAGAACCCGCCGGGATTGGACCCGACTTGGTTGTTCAGCTCGTGCAACAAGCACAGCCACATGAACTGGTAGCCTATGCAGACCCCGAATTACTCACAACCCGTGCCGCTCAGCTAGGCCTCCCCCTGAGGCTTCGTACAGTAACCGCCGCCCCACCCCGACCACTCGAGGCAGGCGAACTGGCCATACAGCCTATAAATTTGGACACACCCGTTCAACCAGGCATACTCGATACGGCCAATGCACGTTATGTTCTGAACACCCTTTCTGCGGCGCTTGGCGATTGCCAAAAAGGCTTCTGCCAAGGGATGGTCACCGGCCCTGTACATAAAGGCATCATTAATGAAGCGGGTATTCCTTTCAGCGGTCACACCGAATTTCTAGCCGAAAATACCCAGACCCCTCGTGTCGTGATGATGCTAGCCACCGACGGATTGCGAGTGGCCCTGGCCACAACACACCTGCCCCTATCACAGGTTCCCGCCGCAATCACAGCGGAGCTTCTCGAGCAGGTCATCAAAATCCTACACCATGACCTTCAACAGAAATTTAGTATTTCAAACCCTAAAATTTTGGTTTGCGGCCTAAACCCACATGCGGGTGAGGGGGGGCACTTGGGAATGGAAGAAATTCAAGTGATACAACCAACGCTGGACAAGTTGCGCCGACAAGGACTGAGACTAGAGGGGCCATTGCCAGCCGACACCTTATTCACGCCTAAGCATCTGGAGCAATGTGATGCGGTCTTGGCCATGTACCACGATCAAGGTTTACCCGTGCTGAAGTACAAAGGGTTTGGGGCTGCGGTCAATATCACCTTGGGGCTACCAATCATCCGCACATCCGTGGATCACGGTACAGCACTGGACTTAGCTGGCACAGGCAAGGCAAATATTGGAAGCCTCAAAACGGCTATTAACTACGCCGCTGACATGGCGAGAGGCCAACGATGAATCAATCCAGAACCACCGGTGCCCGGTCGAAAGCTCTTAAACCGAAGAGCCCCCATCGGGCAAGAAAACGGTTTGGCCAGAATTTCTTGGTAGACCACAACATTATCGATAAAATTGTTGCCGCTATAGCGCCAGCACCAAAACAGAATCTAATCGAAATTGGTCCGGGGCAAGGTGCTATCACCGAGCCTATTTTGGCTAAGTGCCCTCAGCTCAATGTAGTGGAACTAGACCGAGATCTGATACCGCTATTAGAACAAAAATTTCAGGCATATCCGGAGTTTCATATTCACCAAGGGGATGCCCTGAAAACAGATTTCAGCCAATTTTACCAAACAGA
>DFBC01000079.1 GCA_002367235.1 Cellvibrionales bacterium UBA3090 | reverse complement strand
GTGACCGTGGTGACAATGGCATGATGCCCATACTCCCACTGACGCAACTGCAAACCACAGAGTTCTCGTACTTTCGACTGTGCGCCATCGGCAGCCGCCAGCAGCTTGGCAGCAATTAGCTGGCCGTCGGCCAGCGATATAACAACACCACCCGCCTGCCCGGTAGGCCGCTGCAAATCCACCACCATCGCCGGACACAGCAATTCTACATTTTCCAGCTCTTCGAGCCGCGCCAACAACGCCTCGACAACCAGCGCATTTTCTACAATGTGTCCTAAACTGGGCTGACGCACCTCGGCACAATCGAATTCAATATGCCCGGTGCCGTCTGCCTCCCAAACTTCCATTCGCTGATAGGGACATACGCGCTGAGTAGCTATTCGCTCCCAGACGCCCACATCCTTGAGCAATTTTTGAGATGTAGCGGTCAACGCCACGACCCGAGGATCAAAGCATTCTGACAGGTCGGGCATCTCGAATGACCGCGCTTCCAGAACAGCTATCCGCATTTTTTTACCGGACTCGGTGGTTGCCAGTAATGCCGCGAAGGCCGCACCCACCATTCCGGCTCCTGCCACAACAACATCATATTCACGATCAGCCATGCTGCTGCCTTTCTGCTGTTTTATCATTGCTTTCTATTGATGGCGTCCCGCGAGTTTCGAGCCCCATACCCAACCGCGCAAACTGATGGCGCAACAACGGAACCGTGTCCAATGCCAACAGGCCTAGATTCCGCACCAAGGCCACGGGAGAAGAATTGATGCCAAACACCTTGGGCAATAGATCACTCAGTAAAATAGTTTGCGTCTGATCGACTTGCTGTTGCTTGAGGTAACGGTGCAACACCTTTAAATCACCCAAAACGGCCCCATCGGCAGAGGCATTTGCCAGCTCATTGACCAGCACCGCCACATCACGCAGGGCCAGATTAAACCCCTGACCAGCGACCGGATGCAGGGAATGCGCAGCATTACCCATCACCACGACATTGCTACGGACCTGTTCATTACTGGTAATCAGCCGAATGGGATAACTATAACGGCTACCCACTCGCTGAAACTGCCCTAATCGATGGCCAAACCGATCCTGTAATTCTGCCAAGAATTCCTCATCGGTAGCCTCCAACAGTTCAGCTGCACGCTCTGGAGGCAATGTCCACACCAATGCTGACCGAGCCTCTTGCCCCACCGACTGGAGCGGCAACATGGCCATAGGCCCGGAGTCCGTAAACCGCTCGTAGGCCACGCCCCCATGGCCCTTCTGTAACGAGATGTTTGCGATGAGCGCAACCTGCCCATAATCTCTCGTAGTAGTGTCAATACCCAACAATTCTCGCGTCTTTGACTGAGCACCATCTGCTATAACAAGAAGCTTTGCTGATAAGTGAGCACTTACATCAAAACCTGAAAGAGCGAGTTGAACACCGCCTCGCACTGGTTTGACACTGGTGACCTGAGCAGGGGCCACAACCTCCACGCCAGGCGCTTGCCGAAGCGCGTCCATCAACACCGAGCCAAGCCACTGGTTTTCTACCACATAGCCGAGTGCTGGCAGGTTTTGTTCAGATGCCTGTAACAAGGTATGCCCTATATGCCCCCGATCTGACACATGCACGTCACTAATGTCTGCTAACTTAGAGCTCAATTTGGACCACAAACCCAGCATTTCGAAAATTTCTCGACTGCTGTGTGACAGCGCCGTGGATCGGGCATCAAAACTGGGCTGCAACTCGTCGGTTTGAGCCGTTACCGGATATGCTTCTATTACCCTAATGCGCCACCCAAGGTTCAGCGACGACAATAACAGTGCCAAACTGGCTCCCACCATTCCGCCACCGACAATGGCAACATCCGCCTCCGAGGCTATTGATAACCCCGGTTTTTCTGATCGAAGTTGCGACATTACTCCGCCATTAACCTCTCAATGTCTTCAGTGGTTTTTGGCACACCACTCGTCATTACCTCTGGGCCTTTGGCGGTTATCAGCACGTCATCTTCAATGCGAATCCCAATGCCTCGCCAGCGCTTATCCACATTGGTGTTATCGGGTGAAATATAAATGCCTGGCTCAACGGTCATCACCATGCCCTTCTCAAGCAATCGCCATTCATCATGAACCTTGTAGTCTCCCACATCATGGACATCCATACCCAACCAGTGTCCTGCCCGATGCATATAGAAATCACGGTAGCTCTGAGTTTCTATCAGCTCATTGAGTTCACCCTGAAGCAGCCCCAGATTAAGCAACCCCTCGGTAATCACCTTCACGGTCATCTGGTGAGGCTCATCCCAGTGATTACCTTTTACACAAGCCCCTATTCCGGCCAACTGTGCCTCCAGCACTATGTCGTAGATAGCTTTTTGCTCTGGGGTATATTTTCCATTAACCGGAAAGGTGCGGGTGATATCTGCCGCATAGTGTTGCAGTTCGCAGCCGGCATCGATCAAGACCAAATCACCGTCTTTAAGTTTGGCGCTATTCTCTACGTAATGAAGAATACAGCCGTTCTCACCACCACCGACAATACTGCCATAGGCAGGGAAGCGCGCTCCCGCCATGGCAAATTCATGCTCAATCTCTGCCTGTAGCTGATATTCGTACATTCCGGGCTTGCAGATTTTCATGGCACGACAGTGTGCCCGGGAAGAGATTTCGCCAGCCGTTCGCATAATTTTTTGTTCGGCCACACTCTTGAATAGGCGAAGCTCATGCAATAAGTGGTCGAGATCGACAAATTCACCCGGTGGAATGGCACCTGAACGGGAGCGCCCACGAATAGTATTGACCCACTCCATCAGATGCCGATCAAAGGTCAGATTTTTACCCATGGCGTAGTACACCCGATCGCGACCCTCCAGCAATCCCGGTAAAATTTCGTCGATATCATCGATGGGAAATGAATCATCAGCGCCATACTTTTGGATCGCGCCCTCAGGACCCGCACGATAACCATCCCAAATTTCACGCTCTATGTTTCTATCCCGGCAAAACATTATGTACTCACCGTGATCCCTTCCCGGCACCAGAACCAACACGGCTTCGGGTTCGGCAAAACCGGTAAGGTAAAAAAAGTCGCTGTCCTGGCGGTAGGGGTAATTGATATCCCGATTGCGGGTTTGCTCCGGAGCCGCAGTGAGGATGGCGATGCTATTGCTATCCATCATCTCCATGAGCTTCTGTCTGCGGCGGGTAAATTCCTGCTTGGTAACCATTCTATTTTTTACACTCTCCAATAACCTGATTTGCGAGAATAAATGCCGGTCAGAGTATGATTGATTTTATTAAAAGAGTTCTCGTGAACAGCTAGTGAAGCGTCCGGGAACCCTGATCTTCAACTGAATTCAGCTCTGAATAAATCAGCAGGACAGCCACTCGGACATATTCCACCAATTCGGCATAGCTGACCTCTTCCTCTTCCTCGCCATCCTCTTCCTCCAGGCTTTCAACCTGAGAAATAGATGCCAGATCACTTAGAGCGTCGGCGATATCCCCCGTAAGTTCAGTCGTAACTGACAGCCCTGAACTCCCCAAACCAAACAGGAATCCCTGGCACCACTCGCCCAGCGAAGCAAGTCTCTGATTGAGAGGAAATTCATCATCGGGAAGTAACGGGTGAAACTCAAAGCCACCGCTGCATATCTGCCCAAGGGTAAACTGGTACAACTCGGGTAAGGTGTCACCCAGATCCTCGATCCGCTCTTGCTCCACTTCGAGGAACTCGGCAATGACCGTCAACAATGCCTCATCGGACAGTTTCTGCCCACCGCTGATTCTGCCGCAGAGAACACCATGTATTTCTGCGGGGCTACCCATTAAATTAGCACGCACGAAAGCGTTGGCAATTTCATTAAAATTCATACTTATCACTGTTTCTACAATCCAGCAGAAAAGGCCATCCTATCACCCTTCATCATACCAATCACGCCAGATCAATTAGCTGAAAGGAAAACCCCATTCTGCCAAGAAGCTAGCTTCTTTTCCTCGAAACAGCCTCAAGGTTGTTGACCGATTTGTAGTCGCGCCATATAGTTGAGGAGAAAGATTACAATTGGCTATCCTAATGTCTGATGATTTGCTACATCTAGAGCAGAAGATTGATCGCCTGATCAATATTTGCGCTCGATTACAAAAAGAGAACGAATCACTCCGCGATCGGGAATCCAGCCTGCTCAAGGAACGCAGCAAACTTCTGGAAAAAAATGAGCTAGCCCGCAATCGGGTTGAACATATGATTGTGAGGCTGAAAGGCCTCAACAGCGAAGGTTAAACCCCATGAGCCAGGACACGGTAAACATCCGTATTCTCGACAAGGAATATCAAGTCAGCTGCCCCCCAGAAGAACGCAGCGCTTTACTTCAGGCCGCTCGCTCACTGGATGAAAGGGTTCGCTCTATTCGCAATAGCGGTGGCGTAATCGGCCTAGAACGCATTGCCATCATGGCCGCACTCAACCTCACCTACGAATTATCTAAAGTAGAAACTCAAGCGGAGTCTGACGGGGCATCTCAACAAGCCATCCAAAAATTGGACCACAAAGTTTCCGAAGCCCTTCAGCGTTTCGAAAAATCTGTCGCTTTTTAATCTCAAGACTGGGTTATAATAACTCCTATGCCCTGGGGTACTTGCCAGTCGACAAGTCCTCGAGCCGATAATTTGTAACCAGGAGGGTTCAAGCCGATATGGTGTGCACGTCCGCTCGACGGAAAGCCTAATGTATCGCTGAGCCCCCCACCTTGAGCCATTGGGTTCAAGGCCAAGTTGACAGCGGTATCTCCGGGGACATAAATCATCCAACCAATCAGGCAACCCAAACAAACATGGACAGCAAAGCCATTCGTCAATTGATGCGTGAGCGACGCCGTTCGCTAACCTATCAACAGCAGATTGCTGCCAGCAAAGGTCTAGCCGAACAACTGTCAAACCTTCCAGCCTTTCGATACAGCAAACGCATTGCATTTTACCTCCCCAACGACGGCGAGATAGATCCACAACTTGCGATGGGGATTGCCGAGGCGGCAGGCAAAGAGTGCTACCTACCGGTCTTACACCCACTGAAGCTAAATCGACTCTATTTTGCAAGATATTGCCAGGGAGAAGCCCTGTCGATAAATCGATTTGGCATTAAAGAGCCGCCACTGAAAGGTGGGTTTATTGTCCCACCGCTCGGTCTCGACCTGATTTTACTGCCATTAGTGGCCTTCGATGCCCACGGCAATAGACTAGGAATGGGTGGTGGATTCTATGATCGCACTCTGGCCTCACAACAGCGCTTTACTCGCCTGATTGGATTAGCCCAAAGTTGTCAGGAAACTGATAGTATTGTCCACCAACCTTGGGACGTTCCACTACAAGCCATTGTTACAGAACGCAATGTTATTCAGGCCCACTAACCATTTAAGAAAATCACTATGCGTAAAACCAAGATCATCTGCACGATTGGCCCAGCGACAGAATCATTTGAGATGCTGGAAAAGCTAGCAAACGCTGGAATGAACGTAGTGCGGCTGAACATGTCACACGGCGATCATGAATCACACGCCAAAGTCATCAAAGCGGTACGTACGCTCAATAAAAAGCAGCCCCACCCTATTGCAATCCTGATGGATACTCAGGGCCCAGAAATTCGCACCGGCGACATTAATCACGAACTGGATCTGAAAAAAGGTGATGTAATTTCGGTGGTGGCCCGTGGCGAAGATGACGTGGAGGAAAGCTCTATTCGTATTAATTACGAAGATCTGATTCACGATGTGCAGATCGGCGACATGATCACGGTAGACAACGGCCTGATCAACTTGGAAATTCTCAGAAAAGAAGACCGCATCATGCAGTGTCAGGTAATTGACGGTGGTGTTCTAAAAAGTAAGCGCCACGTTAACTTGCCGGGTATTCGAGTCAACCTACCCGCCATCACCGAAAAAGACAAACGCGACATCTTGTTCTCAATGGAACAAGAAGTGGACTTTATTGCCTTGTCCTTTGTTCGAGATGTGGAAGATATTCATCAACTACGAGAATTACTTGGCGAC
>DFBC01000024.1:3280-6645 GCA_002367235.1 Cellvibrionales bacterium UBA3090 | reverse complement strand
AGCCCCCAGTATTTCGCCAGTTCACCCCCGGTCAACGGTGGCCGTTCATTAGCCATCGCATCATTCGCCAACTGATCGGCCTTCCCGCCGTCTGGCCAGAACAAGATCAGTGACAACACCGACACCAAGAGAAAAAGTCTGGATTTCAACATAAATCACAGTCTATAGGGGCCATCTATTAATTTTCTTGATGTCTATCAATCGCATTTATACTCAATCAAAGCATTCTTGTACCTATGACTGAGTTAAATCCAACGATCGGAAGCGTTATGGAGATTTTCAGGTGGCTACTGAGTGCCCTACTGCTGTTGGCCGCTAGTTCGGCTATGGCGCTACAGGCTCCAGATATCTCAACGCTGAGACTAGAACAAATCAACCTCTGGTTTGAGGGGGCTACTGCGCTCGACACTCAAACCAGCTCTCCAGGTTACCGCCTGGTGTATCGCAATGGAGAGGTTCTGGGTGCAGTATTCTATAGCCATCAGATAACCCCCATACCCGCCTACTCGGGAAAACCCATTGCCACCTTGATGGCCATAGATACTCAGGCCCGTATTGTCGGACTACAGATTGTCCAGCACGAAGAGCCCATTCTTGTCGTTGGCGTCAAAGAAGAGGATCTCAAACGATTTACTGATCAATACATTCACTTATTTGCATTGGACAAGGTTCGAGTGGATGCTGCCAACAGGCCTGGTTATGTTGGTATCGATGGCATCTCCAGTGCCACCATCACAGCCATGGTGCTCAACCGCTCCATCATGCAATCAGCAAAAAAAGTGGCTCAGCTATTGAACTGGCCGTCCCATATTGAAAACTTCTCTGTAGTACCAGAAAAGCCCCCCACTGAGGCAGACCGGTGGAAAGAGCGCCTGGAACCCTGGTTAGACCGACTGCCAACGGTCATCACCATCACCCTGGCATTGGTGTTATTGCTCTTTATTCTATTTTTTCAGGACTGGCTGGTTCGCAGACCGAAAGTATTCAACGTCCTTCGTACAGGGTATCTCCTATTTACCGTCGTCTTTATTGGCTATGTATTTTCAGCTCAGCTCTCTATCGTCAATATACTGGCGTTTATGCAGACGCTCGCCCATGGCTTCACCTGGGACACACTGATGCTCGACCCGGCAGCCTTCCTTCTGTGGAGCTTTATTGCGACCTCGATTCTACTCTGGGGTAGAGGTGTCTTTTGTGGTTGGCTGTGTCCTTTTGGCGCAATACAGGATCTGATCCACGACCTTGCCCGAAAACTAAAGATTCCATCCTTTGAGTTCCCAAGCACAATTCATCAACGCCTTTGGGCTATTAAGTATTTTATTCTTATTGCCTTGGTAGGCATTTCATTAGACTCCTTCTCCACGGCAGCAACCATGGCAGAAGTCGAGCCATTCAAGACCGTCATCACCTTAAAGTTCGCACGAGAGTGGGGCTATGTGGCCTACGCCTCATCCTTATTATTTATTGGAATTTTTAACAGTAAGTTCTTCTGCAAGTATCTCTGTGCACTCGGTGCGGGGCTAAGCATTCTTGGTCGATTCCGTATCTTTGACTGGATGCGAAGGCGCAATGAATGTGGCAAGCCCTGTCAGGCCTGCGCAGCACTCTGTCAAAACGGGGCCATTAAACCGACCGGTGAAATTATCGATACCGAGTGTCATTTCTGCCTGGAGTGCCAAGTCGCTTATTGGGATGACCATGTATGCCCGCCCCTGGTAGAAAAACGTAAACGCCGAGAAAAGCGTGCTCAGGCACGAAATCGGCCTGCTAAAGTAAAAATAGTTGAAAGCTCTACAGATTCTTGACAAGAATCAATGGATTTTCAGCCACTTAGTACCACACTGATCAAGGAGAAACAGCCTTTTAAAGGAGGGCACCGTGAAATATCAACAAAAACTATCTACGGCCATTCTGGCGTTAACGGCAACGATTGCTAGTGGCTACATCGTCGCTGCAGAAAAATCAGATCATCCAGGCACTTCAGGGTCAGAAGTTCGCTATATGGGCGCGCCGACAATGGGTGCCGATGTTGAAATGACCCTCCACCCAAATGGCCCTGCAATCACACCGGAAGAATGGGCCTCTTCGACAAAAACTTATTTTGAACGTTGTGCCGGTTGCCATGGCGTACTGCGCAAAGGTGCGACAGGCAAACCATTAACGCCCGATGTTACTCAGCCAAAGGGTACTGACTACCTGAAGGCGCTCATTGCCTTTGGTACCCCAGGCGGTATGCCGAACTGGGGTAGCTCTGGTGATTTGACCGATGAGCAGATTGACGCCATGGCACGCTATCTACAACACAACCCTTCCCAGCCGCCTGAATTTGGCATGAAGGAAATGAGAGCCTCCTGGAAGGTTGTCGTCGCCCCGAAAGATCGTCCTAAAACCCCTCAGGGCAACTTTGATATCGAGAACCTGTTCTCCGTCACCCTGCGTGATAGTGGCCAGGTAGCTCTGATCGATGGCGATACTAAAGAGATTATCTCTGTCGTTAATACCGGATACGCTGTGCATATCTCCCGGCCATCCAGTTCTGGTCGCTACATGTTCGTTATTGGTCGCGATGCCAAAATCAATATGATTGACATGTACATGAAGGTGCCTGAAACCGTCGCTGAAATTAAGATTGGCTCCGAAGCACGCTCAGTAGAAACATCCAAGTACAAAGGCTATGAAGATAAGTATGCCATTGCAGGATCCTACTGGCCCCCACAGTATGTGATTATGGATGGCGAAACGCTTGAACCCATGAAGATTGTTTCCACCCGCGGTTACACTGTCGATACACAGGAATATCACCCTGAACCAAGAGTGGCAGCCATTGTTGCCTCACATGAACACCCTGAATTTATCGTCAACGTTAAAGAAACCGGTAAAATCTTACTGGTCAACTATGAGGATACAAAAGCCCTACAGGTCACTGAACTGGAGGCAGCAAGGTTCCTCCACGATGGCGGCTGGGATTCCACCAAACGTTACTTTATGACGGCGGCTAACAAGTCCAACAAAGTTGCCGTTGTTGACTCCAAAGATCGAGAGATGGAAGCATTAGTCGATGTATCACAGATTCCTCACCCTGGTCGCGGTGCCAACCTCAATACCAAAGCCTACGGACCGGTTTGGGTAACCAGTGCGCTGGGTAGTGATGAAATCACGTTAATTGGTACTGACCCCAAGAATCACAAGCAATATGCCTGGAAAGTTCCAAAGGTACTCAAGGGTCAAGGTGGCGGCTCACTGTTTGTGAAAACTCACCCAAAATCCAAGAACCTATGGGTCGATGCACCACTTAATCCGGATACCAAAATCAGCCAATCTATCGCCGTATTTAACGCTGATGACTTGGATGCTGGCTACGAAGT
>DFBC01000024.1:0-3222 GCA_002367235.1 Cellvibrionales bacterium UBA3090 | reverse complement strand
AATAAGGCTGGCGACGAAGTCTGGTTCTCCGTATGGAATGGTGCCGATGCTGAGTCAGCCATCGTGGTGGTCGATGATAAAACTCGCAAGTTAAAGCATGTGATTAAAGATAAACGCTTAATTACGCCAACTGGCAAGTTCAACGTCACCAACACTAAAGAAGATATCTACTAGTCACTGACTCATAAAACCAAGGCCCTCGGAAACGGGGGCTTTTTTTTGCGCGTATTCTGCTGATGGGGCCCCATTGACTTGTTAGTTCTTTAAATTAGACCCAGACTTTTGTAATTTTTGAGCATCGTCAATTCTGTTTTAAGCGACTTCATAGACAATGGTTCTATCCCCTCCTACACACCTCAGTAGCATAATAGTTGTGATGTACTGGGTGATCCTTTAGGGTGCAGAATAAACTCAGGAACTCAACAATGCTAAATATCACCGACATGAAACAGGAACAAAAAAAACCGCCAATATTCAGGTTGGCTTTTCGTCCCTTTTTTCTGTTTGGCAGCCTATTTTCTGTCATGGCATTGCTGTTGTGGGCGACATACCTAACCAACTCATCGCTTCCCTGGCAGCCCTATGGAAACTGGCTCTGGTGGCATGGGCACGAAATGCTATTCGGATTTAGCACGGCGATTATTGTTGGTTTTCTACTTACCGCGATTCAGAACTGGAGCGGAATTCCAGGGCTTTCCGGCTGGCCTCTGGCCGGACTATTTAGTCTATGGCTCCTAGGCCGAATATTGTTGTTGTTCCCCGTAGCACCGGCAAGTTTCATTGCTATTATCGACAGTTTGTTTCTACCGTTGGCTGCTTATATGTTGGCTAGACCCATTGTGGCAGCCAAATTATGGCGTAATCTAATGTTCGTCCCACTACTACTCATACTCGCCTGGACTAATGGCCACAGCCATTACCGATTGATGAACGGTGGTATGTTGTCATTGCCAGACACTCAGGCAACCATCCTGATTATTACCTTGATCATTGTCATTATGGGTGGGCGAGTCATTCCTTTTTTTACTGCAAATGCGACACGCACTCAAAAACCTAATCCACTGCTATCCCTGGAACTACTATCTATTGCCACTCTTGGTGTAGCCACGCTATACAGCTTGGTCACGGGTAATCTTTCTCCTGAACCAGGCATTGGTATTCTCTTTTTAGTTTCCGCAGTTGCAAATTTACTCAGAATGGGGCGCTGGCAAGGAAAGCTCACGCTGGGCAACCCATTGCTTTGGTCTCTACATCTTTCCTATTTATTGATCGTCATTAGCCTGGGATTACTCGGCGCATTTCACTTTGGTCTAAACATACCACTCAGTACGGCCCTCCACGGACTGACCATCGGTGGTATCGGACTAATGGTGCTCGCCATGATCAGCCGAGTTTCGCTTGGCCATACGGGCAGAATGTTGCAGGTTGGCATATGGATTACGCTGGGTTACGGAGCGTTGGCCATTTCGGCCATCCTCAGAGTCGTTGCACCACTGATACTAAATGACCCCTCCACACTGTATTTAATCAGCATAAGCTGCTGGGGATTTTCCTATCTCAGTTTTGTCATTATCTACTGGCCCGTGCTAACGCAACCAAGGGTCGATGGTCGACCCGGTTAACCATCACCACAAAATAAAATAAACAGGGAAAACACCGCTGAATAAATCTGTTATTCAGCGGTTCTGTTTGGTCTTTATTTTCTCTCTCCTTTCACGAATATCAGCAGACCACATTTTTTCAACTATCCTTTCAAATAACCACCATCTGAGGAGCCCTTCTCAACCATTGACTTTGGTCAAGCACACAAAGGTGCTTACAGCGTTAAAGTTCAATAGGTAACTGAGTAAAACACTCAGATATTTTATACACAAAAATAATAGGAACGAGCTGCCATGAGCGATGACAAGCATATAGAAGATAAGGAGATACCGGTGATGCAAAGGGTCTTGGATAACCCGTTTATTCTGTTATTTATCGGGATCGCTGTCCCCACACTTACCTACATTGTCTGGGGGGTGATGGAACTGATTTCTGTCCCCATTTCACAATAACAAGCTTATGGCTTTACGGAGAATAAACAATGACAAGCATTTCGCCTCCGGCCAGAAAAGTCTGGTGGAAAGAACCGATAGAAAAAGGTGAGCTAATTTGGATCGCGGTTGTCGTCGTTTGGGGAATCATTCTCACCCTAATGATGCCGTTTTGGCATATTTACGGTGAGCAAAATCTCTCTAGCGAAGCATATAAAACGACACCTGAAACCTATCTCGCTAAAGCGCAAGCAGTAGTTGATAAATACACCATACGAACAGAGGGCGACTATAAGACCCCTGTAGTTAAGCCCCCTGCTGGCGAAGATATCTATCTCGTGGCTCGCCTCTGGGATTGGTGGCCCTATTTTGAGCTTAAGAAAGGCGAGTCCTACCGACTTCATGTCGCCTCCGTTGATTGGCAGCACGGATTCTCCCTGCAACCAACCAACCTCAATGTGCAAGTCCTTCCGGGTTATGACATGGTTTTAACCGTCACCCCGAACAAAACAGGTAAGCACACCATTGTTTGTAACGAGTACTGCGGAATCGGGCATCACAATATGCTGGGCTCGATTTATGTAGTTGATTAGGGGGCCGACATGACGACTAATAACGATTTTAGAATATGTCCCGACACCGGACTCAAATGGCACCGTCCTGCCGAAAAACTGATAAAACTCAATGCGGTTGCCGCCGTGGTGTTTCTACTGGTTGGCGGCATACTCGGCCTCGGTGTCGGTTTAACTCGCTGGCCAGAGGTTCATTTACTTGGCCCCGATACTTTCTATCAAGTACTCACGGGACATGGAATCAATGTACTGATTTTCTGGATTATTTTCTTTGAAATGGCCGTCATTCACTTTGCCTCCTCAACGCTGTTGGGTAGCCGTATGGCGATGCCAAAAGTTGGTTTTGGGGCATTCGTATTGATGGTGCTGGGAGCGCTACTCAATAATTACGCGGTACTGGTCAAAGGTAATTCCAGCGTAATGATGACTTCCTATGTACCAATGCCGGCAGATACCTTGTTTTATGTTGGATTAATACTGTTTGCCGTCGGAGCCCTGATAAACTGTTTTCTATTCCTCGGCACACTCGTTATCGCCAAGGATGAGAAAACCTATGAAGGCTCGATACCACTAGTAACCTTTGGTGCACTGACGGCCACGATTATCGCTATATTTAC
>DFBC01000017.1 GCA_002367235.1 Cellvibrionales bacterium UBA3090 | reverse complement strand
GATCGAACACGGGTTTGATTTGGGATTCAGGGCATCCAGCCAGAGCTTTGACTCCAACTACATTGGCAAACCACTCACCCAATTCAGCTATCAGCTCTGTGCCTCACCGGATTATCTGGCACGCCAGTCTAAGATCCGAAAAGTGGTTGATCTTAAAAAGCATAATTGTTTTGTTTACAGCTATTTTCGCTCTGGCAACCACTGGCCCTTGAACGAAGGCATCACCATTGGTGGCACGCTCAAAGTCAACAGTACCCTGTTCATGCGCCAGGTGATTGAAGATGGCCTGGGTATCGGTTTTTTGCCCAGTTTTGTTGCAAAGGAAGGTATCGAAAATGGCAAGCTGAAAGAAATCCTGCCCAAGGCCGAACGCCCGGCACTCACGTTATACGCCCTTTACCCCAACCGACAATTTGTGCAACCCAAGCTATTAAGTTGCATTGAATTCTTACAGGCATGGTTTTCTGAATAAAATATTGCGCCAAGGCGAGAATAACCTGGTTATAGATGAGCTTCCTCCGGAATCTGAGCCAACAAGTCAGTAACCCCAACATTCAAGCCAGCCTGTGATAGCAAGGTAGACACCTGACCACGGTGGTGTGTCTGATGGTTGAAGAAATGAAGGATTAGGCTCGAATATCGTTTGTTGGCGGGAATCCCTTTGGTATCGTGGTAACTGAGAATGAAATCCAGATCTGTCTCGGATAGCTCGGCTAGCCAGTTGATAATCTTGCTATCCAGCCAGATTCGGTGCTCAGATAGGCTACAGAAATCGTTAAAGGCCACCTGATCCAGGCTCGCCGGATTTTCAAGACCAGCGACCTCCTGCAATAAGTCAAGACAGGATGGATGGGTAGCAAATCGTTTTAGCCAAATAGTGTCACCAACGATGATGTGATTGAGAGTTCCCAAAATGGAGCCAAAAAAGGCGCCACGACCTTTGGTTAGTTCTGTCACAGAGAGTTGACCCGCAGCCTCATAAATTTTTGTGTTCATCCACTGGTTGTAGAGGGATAACAATTCAAAATGATCTTTCAGGCTCATCAGCAATCCTCCTCATGTATTTCGACCAAGCTCAAATGACATAAAAGACTTCCTGCTTCGCCTTTATGGATCAGTTCAACAGGTTGAATTAGCTTGTTGTAGATTGCTTGTGTTACCAAAGAACAGGTGCCGGAAAGAAAGTAAAGTGTGTACATATTGAGCCTCATTATTTGTCGGGTATACACTCGATTTACGTATCCATTTTGCATTCACCCATGCCCCTAATAAATAGCAAAAATGTTGATACGCTATCAACAAACTGGAAACAATCACCAGACAACAGGAATATGACGGCGATGGATAAGCTACGCGCCATGAGGCTGTTCGTTCGGGTTATCGATGCGGGCAGCTTTACCGCAGTGGCAGATGAACTCAATGTCACCACCTCGATGAACAACAAAAATCAGTTGCTTTATTTTTTTGTTGAACATGATCATTTTCCTTTTAGTTAGATGAAGCCGGTGAACCCGTAATCCGGGTTCTCCCGCTCAATGGGCTTTAGTCACTGTTCAGGCGGCTTTGATGTTCATCGCGGCCTGTATTCCAGCTAACGGAAATATTTGCCCGCCGCCGGCCCAACTGCCTTCGCTGACCTCATAGAGCATAGCCCAGTGATTCAGTCGGTCTTCAAAAGGCCCCACGATGCCGTCGACGATGCGGCCGATCTCTGCTACTAGAGAATGTCGAGTAGCTTCGTGCAAGGCGCCTTCGGGCGTGGTCACGGCAATGCGTAGTGGCGGCTGTGGCAGGTTTTTGCTGCCGACATAGACGGAGCCTTCGGGCTGTTCGTTGTAATAGGCCCAAACTAGTGATTGCGCACCGGCGTCATCAACGGGTGCGTCTTCAGCCTTGAGTACCGCGTTAGAAAGCTGGGCAATCAGCCGATCCTGTTCGGGTTTGGTGAGGATGTTTGTGGGTGCTTCTACCTGTATTAATGGCATGGTCTTTCTCCTAATTTGAAGTTGATTAAAAGTGCTTTGCTCCTCAGCCGATGTCGCTGACTGCATGGAACGAGAGCTATGCTATGCAGTGCCTTCTCGCTGGTAAATAGTTTAAAAAGCACTTAATATGTGCTTTTTTGCACAATATAAATAACCATGATGAAATGGCCGTTTTCACGAGAAATGGAGTGCGGTCTTATCGAGGCAGCTGACCGTGAATTGGGATAACCTGCGTTTCTTTCTTGCGCTGGCCAGGGAAGGCAGTGTTAGCGGTGCCGGTCGAGTGCTGACGGTAAAACACACCACGGTAGCCCGGCGAATCACCGCGTTCGAAGAACAGCTAGGCAGTCGCTTGTTCGACCGCACCCGGCAAGGCTATGTGATGACCCAGGTCGCCGAGAACCTCTACCCCCATGCCTTAGCAATGGAAGAGATCGCCCAGGCAGCGGATCGTGAAGTATTTGGAATGGACGCCCATCTAACGGGCACCCTTAAACTGACCGCGTCTTACGATGTCTTTACCCGGCTAATCACCCCAAAGCTGCACCAGTTCACCGAACAGTATCCCGGCATCGAAATGGAGTTGTTGTCGTCTACCAACCTGGCAGACCTGGCCAGCCGGCAGGCGGATATTGCATTGCGGTTATCGCCAAAGCCGCCCGAATACCTAGTGGGCCGGCAGATATTACCGCTGGGACACGGCGTGTATGCCAGTGAAGACTATCTAAATACCCACCGCAACGTAGACCAGCTGGTACTTTGGGAACATGACCGCCCCAGCCCTGAATGGGTGGCTAACCACTACCCAGATGGCCGGGTGGTGACCCGAACCACCGAAATAATGACCATGGTCGACACCGTTAAAAACGGCATGGGGCTGGCACGAATGCCCTGTTACGTTGCCGATGCCGAGCCAAGCCTGAGGCGAATCGACCTTCCCTTGACTCCTTCTACCTGGGGCGTCTGGGTGCTGAGTCACGTGGATTTACGGTCCACCGCCCGGGTGCGGGTATGCCGGGAATTCCTGATCGATATCATTGAAGAGCAGCGTGGTTTGGTTGAAGGGCTGACATCCAACTACTTTATAGAATAAAAGAGATCCAAGCCTTTTTCGATCCAGCCGTTAACTTCAAATCGCTAGATCGAACTCAACCCGAAACGGGTAGCGGAGCGGGTGAAGCAGCTCCGCTTTACCAATTATCAATATAGGGGTTCAGCTCCAGATCAAAGAGCTGGGTTGAGCGATCCTGATGGGCGAGTCGTTTTTATGCCGCTCGACCATGGGCACCTGGTCACCGCTGTGGGCGAATCGAGCAACGATGAACGATGGAAGCGCCAGTTGCTTCGCCAACGCCGGTGACAACACCACAGCGTTGCCTGGGTCGAGCTTGTCTGGGTCGAGTTTGCCTGGAGCTGAATTGCTTAGGAGCAGCCCGCACCTACTCGAACAACAAGCCCTCGACACCCCCGACGACCTGGTCAACTGCGTTTTGCTGCACAACAGTTCGACGGCACATAATCCACACGCGCCGGATTGCCAACCCTGGCTCGA
Source organism: Cellvibrionales bacterium UBA3090 (assembly GCA_002367235.1). GTDB lineage: Bacteria > Pseudomonadota > Gammaproteobacteria > Pseudomonadales > Porticoccaceae > Porticoccus. The sequence goes on along the minus strand of DFBC01000017.1, from coordinate 1,559 downwards.
TGCTGCGGGTTCCTGTGACGTAAATACCTCGCGGGGACCTCACTACTCCCTCACTCTCACTGATGACGTCTAACCGGATGAATCCATCAGCAACCTTCCCTGTTGGAAATCACGGATGGCCTGTTCGATTTCCTCAGCCTGGTTCATCACAAAGGGGCCGTACTGAGCAATAGGTTCCCGCAAGGCCTTTCCAGATAATACCAACGCCTCAAAGCCTTGTTCTCCTGCCCGCAGTGCTAGCTTTCCACCACTGCCATAAACACCCAAATGCTTGGGCTTTAGCTCTGTGCTGGCACCCGCATAAACAAACACCAATACCTGCTCGTAATCGCCCACATCCAGGATAATTTGCTCGCGAAGCGCCACCGACACATCCAACAGTAATGGCTGGGTGGCCATGGCGGGTAAACAACCACTGACGTTTGTGTCTTCTATGCCAAGCTCGCCGGCGATAACCCGTACCTCGTTGCCAGTGCTATCCCGATAGCTGGGAATCTCAACATTGCTGATGTCTCTATAGGCCGCGGGCTTGAGCTTGTCGACAGCGGGCAGATTCAACCACAGCTGAAAACCGTGCATCAGGCCCTCCTCCTGCTCGGGCATTTCTGAGTGCAATACGCCTCGCCCCGCCGTCATCCACTGCACATCACCGGAGCCGATCACACCCTCGTTACCCATGTGGTCGCAATGGCGCATGCGACCGGCTTTCATGTAAGTGATGGTTTCAAACCCACGATGCGGATGCTCTGGAAAGCCACCCATATAATCCGCAGCTGAGTCCGAGTTGATCTCGTCGATCATCAGAAACGGATCCAGCACCCGGTGCATTTGCGCTCCAGCAATGCGGTTGATCTTAACGCCATCGCCATCACGGGATGGCCGTGCCGGATACACCTGCAATAATTTTCTGTTCATGTTGAATCTCCAACGTTTGGGAGCCGCTGCGCATTCAATCAAACTGGCCCCGGTTATGCGGCAGAGTAAAATCCTGCTGTGGCCCCAACGGCACCACTTGGGTCGGGTTGATGCTAACGTGGCTACCGTAGTAGTGCTGTTTGATATGGGCGAAGTTCACCGTCTGCGCCACCCCTGGCTGTTGGTATAACTCGCGCAAGTAGTTACTGATAGCCGGATAATCGGCAATACGCTGGCGGTTAGTTTTAAAATGGCCGTAGTAGACGGCATCAAAGCGAATTAATGTGGTGAACAACCGCCAGTCGGCCTCGGTCAAAACTGCTCCGGCGAGGTAGCGCTCTCGGGCCAGAAATTGTTCTATCCTGTCCAAAGCATCAAAGAGCTGGTAATAGGCCGCTTCGTAGGCCTGTTGAGAGGTGGCAAATCCCGCTCGATAGACACCGTTATTGATCGAGTCGTAAACCCGCTCATTAATGGCGTCTATCTGCCCTCGCAAGTCGGCGGGGTAGTAGTCATGATCGTTACCCGTGAGCCCATTAAAGGCACTGTTAAACATCCGGATGATGTCTGCGGATTCATTACTGACTATGGACTGGGTCTGTTTATCCCACAGCACCGGAACCGTGACCCGGCCTTCATAATCG
>DFBC01000094.1:4705-6073 GCA_002367235.1 Cellvibrionales bacterium UBA3090 | reverse complement strand
GCCTGAGCAAGTTCTGGATATTCTCTGATGTCGTATGTTTTGGTGCTCTATTATTCCCGTTATGGCAATACGCGCGCGATGGCTGAACATATTGCCAGAGGCGTTGAGCTGGGGGGGCTGGAAGGGCGAGTGCGCACGGTTCCGGCAGTGTCACCCAATTGTGAGGCGAGTGAGCCAGATATTCCCGTTGAGGGGAGTATCTATTGTTCGGAAGATGACCTAAGCCGTTGCGCCGGGTTGGTTCTGGGCAGTCCTACTCGCTTTGGCAATATGGCGTCACCGCTGAAGTATTTTCTGGATACCACCGGCGATATCTGGCTTAACGGCAACTTGATTGGCAAACCCGCTGCAGTTTTCACCTCGACGGGATCTCTGCACGGTGGTCAGGAGACCACGCTGTTAAGCATGATGCTACCGCTGTTGCATCATGGGATGGTGCTGGCGGGAATACCCTACAGTGAACAGGCGCTGCATACGACAACCAGCGGTGGGACACCCTATGGTGCCTCGCATCAGGCGGGTGATGGAACGCGTGACCTTAGTTCAGAAGAGATTGAACTCTGCGTGGCGCTGGGTAAACGGGTCGCAGGCTTGGCAACAAAACTCTCGGATTAGTGATGATAAAATTTATTCCCCAACTCGGTAAAAAACTACGTATTGCCCGGCAGCTCACTTGGGGCAGTTTTCTGCTACTTTTGGTGGTTCTTTTTCTCAACGGTTTCATGTCGCAAACCCCCGTCAGTCTGATGGTATTTACTTTTGTACCATTGGTCATACTGGTTCCCGGGTTATACCAAGAGCGTTACAAAACAATCTCCCTGCTTTGTTTTGTAACGCTGCTATATTTTATTGTTACGGTGACAAACTTGTTTGCGGCGGATGCCAACCTGTTTGATGTGGCAGAGCTGGTGCTATTGGTGGTGCTGTTTAGTGCGGCGATGATGTACAGTCGCTGGAAGCAATATTCTCTTTATCAGGATGATATGACATGAGTGATAAACCGGGTTTGATTCGACGCTTCTTCCGATTAATTGGCGGGCTGCTGAGTGCTGTCCGGGTAATGGTTAACCTTGTTTTTTTGCTGATCATTGTTGCGCTGGTACTCAGCGTTGTTCAGGAAGATGTTCAGCCCTTGCCAAAACAAGCCGCCTTGAGAGTCGCCCCGGGCGGCTTTTTGGTTGAACAAAAAACCTACGTAGACCCGCTTACCCAGATTTTGGAGCAGAGCAGCCCCGCCGATGCTGAAACGCTTGTCCATGATCTTATCGAGGCGATCGACCGAGCGGCCACAGACAACCGTATTACCAGTCTGGTGTTGGAGCTGGACTATCTTATTGGTGGCGGTATCAGCAAGCTGGAGGATGTCGG
>DFBC01000094.1:0-4627 GCA_002367235.1 Cellvibrionales bacterium UBA3090 | reverse complement strand
AACTATACGCAGGAGCAGTATTACCTGGCCAGCTATGCCGATGAAATTCATCTGAACCCGATGGGTGCCGTATTGCTGACAGGGTATGGACATTACCCGAGTTATTTTAAAGAGGCGTTAGATAAGCTCCATATCAATCTTCATGTTTTTCGGGTGGGAACCTATAAGGATGCCATTGAGCCATTTACTCGTAAGAATATGTCTACCGCATCCAGAGAGCACACCAGTGAGTGGATACATGCACTTTGGGCTGTCTACACCAGCAGAGTGGAAACCCAGCGGGAGCTACCCGCGGATGCCATTAATGATTATGTCAATAATATGGGGAGGAAGTTGGCCGACCACCATGGCGATACGGCAGAATTGACAGTAGCCGCTGGTTTGGTCGACAAGCTATCAACTCGTCCGCAGATGTTGGCTCGCTTGCAACAGCTAGCGGGCGTGAGCGATGAGGGTGGCTATCGATCCATTGATACAGACCGCTACCTGAGCCACATGCGTAGAGCCGAGGCGTTGCAGGTAGAGGCATCTGCGTCCAAAGTTGGTCTAATCGTCGCTAAAGGGATGATCCTCGATGGCGAGCAACCAGCGGGTTCTGTGGGGGGCGACAGCCTGTCGGAACTGTTCAAACAAGTTCGTAAAAATGATCAAATCAAAGCGCTGGTGTTGAGGATCGACAGCCCTGGAGGTAGTGCCTTTGCATCCGAGGTGATACGTCAGCAAGTGGCTCTTACCAAGCAGTCAGGCATTCCCGTTGTTGTTTCAATGGGTTCAGTCGCGGCCTCTGGTGGTTATTGGATTGCGATGGGGGCCGATCAGGTCTGGGCTAGTTCTACCACGATTACGGGATCAATCGGGGTCTTTGGCATCATTCCGACCTTTGAAGATAGCCTTGCGGCACTTGGTGTTCATAGCGATGGTGTGGGCACCACTGAACTGGCTGACTTTTATCAGTTAAACCGTCCCATGTCACCGCAGGCAAAACAGGTTATTCAATCTGGAGTTAACCACGTTTATGATCGTTTTTTGACGCTGGTAGCCGAGGCGAGAAATCAATCGACCGATCAGATTCATGCTGTCGCTCAAGGCCGTGTTTGGACTGGCGAAAAAGCGTTGGAGTTGGGGCTGGTGGATAAGCTAGGTAACTTTCAGCAGGCCATTGCTGCCGCAGCAGAGGCGGCAGGGTTGGAGACTTACGAGGTCGAAAAAATACAGCGGCCGTTGGGTTTTGGCGAGCAGTTAATGCAAGAACTCGCCAATGGGAAAGTGGCCGGTGTACTGGTTTCAGCCTTGCCGAATACGTGGTTGCCCAGTGGCTTAATCTCAAATTTCTATGGTTTGTCAAAGAAGCTGGAGCGATTGATCAACTTTAATGACCCTCGAGGCCTGTACCTGAATTGTTTCGAGTGTATGGATCAGTAGAGTTTTGGGCATTGTGCGGTTGTCAGCGCGATAACTGAAAAATAAAAAAGGCGGCATCTTTGCAGGTGCCGCCTTTTTTTATAACGTATTTTTGTCGTGAGTGCCTGGTTATCTCTCCAGGTGCTGTAGCTTATCGGTAACGCCATCCCACTCTTCTGCATCCGGCAGCGGTTCTTTTTTCTCGGTGATGTTGGGCCAAACCTCAGCGAGTTCAGAGTTCAGTTCCAGATAAACCTGTTGATCTTCGGGCAGCTCATCCTCTGAGAAAATGGCTTCAGCGGGACACTCCGGTTCGCAGAGAGCGCAGTCGATACACTCATCCGGGTGAATCACCAAAAAGTTTGGGCCTTCGTAAAAGCAATCAACAGGGCAAACTTCGACACAATCTGTGTATTTGCACTTGATGCAGTTCTCGCCAACGATGAAGGTCATTTGGTGCTCTCCGTAAAAGCAGGGGGGTTTTAACAGCGGGGCATTATACAGAAATCAATTCCTGTATTTAAACCCCGTATTTAATCAATATCGTACTAATTTACTTGGTTTTGCGCTTAATCAATTTTTGCCGCTGAGTTGTTTCAGGGCGTAAAGTTGTTCCAGTGCTGCCCTGGGGCTAAGTTCATCGGGGTTTATGGCCGACACCGCATCGAGCAGGGCGGTGGCAACGGGGTCAGAAAATAACTCATTTTGAATAGGTTTTAGCGCTTCACCCAATTTGGCGGTGCCAGCACTGGTGGGCACAGCTTTAGGGATGACAGTGGGGTGAGCCCCGGCTTCAAGACTGGCCAGCTCCTGGCGTGCCAGTGTGATTACCTCGCTTGGTATGCCGGCCAGTTTGGCCACCTGAATACCGTAGCTCTGGCTGGCCGGTCCCTCCTGAATGGAATGTAAAAACACCAGGTCGTCATTGTATTCTGTGGCATCCAGATGAACATTGGCTACGCCCTGGGTTTTATCTGGCAAGCCGGTCAATTCAAAATAGTGTGTTGCGAACAACGTGAACGCTTTGACTTTTTCAGCCAGCTGTACCGCACAGGCCCAAGCTAGTGATAACCCATCAAAGGTGCTGGTACCCCGGCCCACTTCATCCATTAACACCAGGCTCCGCTCGGTAGCATTGTGAAGAATATTGGCGGTTTCCGTCATTTCCACCATAAATGTGGATCGGCCACCAGCCAAGTCATCCGACGAGCCAATTCGGGTAAAGATACGATCTACCAGTCCAATACTGGCTGTCTGTGCGGGGACACAGCTGCCGATGTGTGCCAGCAATACAATTAGTGCGGCTTGTCGCATATAGGTGGACTTACCACCCATGTTGGGGCCGGTAATCACAAGCATCCGACGCTGCTCATTGAGCGTTAAATTATTGGCGACAAAGGGGCTGTCCAGCACCTGTTCAACAACAGGGTGTCGCCCACCCGTGACATCGATACCTGGGTGCACAAGTAATGTGGGTGGTATCAAGTTCAAACGATCGGCTTGTTCCGCCAGATTTACCAGCACATCCAGTTCGGAAATGGCAGAAGCACAGACTTGGAGGGGTAGAAGCTGATCATTCAGTGTTTCCACCAGAGCCAGGTAGAGCGCTTTTTCTCGGGTCAGGGCACGACTTTTTGCGCTTAGCGCTTTGTCTTCAAATTCCTTTAGCTCAGGAGTAATAAATCGTTCGGCATTTTTTAGGGTCTGACGCCTTATATAGTCGGCAGGAGCTTGGCCGGATTGGGCGCGAGAGATTTCTATATAGTAGCCGTGAACCCGGTTGTAGCCGACCTTAAGGGTGGCAATACCGATACGTTCTTTCTCCCGTGTTTCGAGATCGATTAAATACTGTCCTGCATTAGCACTGATATTACGGAGTTCATCCAGTTCGCTGTCATAACCTTCGGCAATGACACCTCCGTCGCGAATAACCACCGGTGGGTTGTCGATGACGGCGCGGATTAGCAGTTCAACTATTTCGGGAAATTCCGATGCTTGAGCTAACAATTGTTGTAGGCGTTCAGATTCCGGTGCAGAGAGAGTCGATTGAATAGCCGGTAGTGTCTCGAGAGATTGCCTCAGTCGGGTTAAATCTCTGGGACGGGCAGATCGCAGGGCAACCCGGCCCAGAATTCGCTCCATATCCCCAATTTTTTTAAGTTCTTCTATAAAGGCTTCAAACCGGTAATCCTGGCGAAGCTCCGCTACGGCCTGCTGTCTACCCTGCAAAGTAGAAAGGTTTCGCAGTGGCCGATTGAGCCAGCGGCACAATAGCCGGCCACCCATCGCTGTCGAGGTGTTATCCAGCACGGATAGCAGGGTGTTTTCCGTGCCACCATTCAGGTTAGTGTCCAGTTCCAGATTGCGTCGAGTGGCGGCATCCAGAATCACACTGTCATCGCGATTTTCATAACTGATCGTGCGGATATGGGGCAGCGCTGTGCGTTGGGTTTCTCTCGCATATTGCAATAGGCACCCCGCAGCTGACAGTGCCAGTGGCAGGTGATCACAGCCGAAACCGGTTAGGTCTTTGGTGCCAAATTGATCGGTTAATTGGCGGTGAGCGGTGTCCTGCTCAAATTCCCAGGGTTGTCGGTGACGTACGCCTTGACGCTGCTGAAGTATTTCAGGGTAGGGAAAATGATCATCGACCAAAAGTTCAGCGGGATTTAAGCGCTGTAGTTCACTCTGTAATTCCTCGACTCCCGCTACCTCCATGACCAAAAAGCGACCGCTGCCGATATCGAGCGTGGCAATGCCAAATCGTTCTTTATGGTGGGCAATGGCCGCCAGCAGGTTGTCTCGTCGCTCATCCAGTAGCGCCTCGTCACTGATGGTCCCCGGGGTGACGACTCGAACCACTTTGCGTTCTACGGGACCTTTGCTCGTCGCGGGGTCGCCGATCTGTTCGCAAATCGCTACGGATACGCCCAGCTTTACCAGTTTCGCCAGATAACCTTCTGCCGCGTGGTAGGGAATTCCAGCCATCGGAATGGGATTTCCCCCAGATTTTCCTCGGGCTGTGAGTGTCACATCCATCAACTGAGCGGCTTTCTTGGCATCGTCATAGAACAGTTCATAGAAATCACCCATACGGTAGAACACCAATTCACTGGGGTGTTCAGCCTTAATGCGTAAATATTGCTGCATCATGGGGGTGTGTTGTTCAAGAGACGGTGTGGCTGTGGTCATAGTTGGTGGTGTCTTATATTCATAAGCGGTCAAA
>DFBC01000086.1 GCA_002367235.1 Cellvibrionales bacterium UBA3090 | reverse complement strand
TTCATTTGGATCATTACAAATATGCAGACCGCTACCCTGAACAGACTATGGAATATTATCGTTCTCAAGCGGAGGAGTTTTTGCAGAAACTGGAAGATCGGTTGAGTGCTTCCAGGTTCTTGATGGGAGAAACCCTCGGCTTTGCCGATGTGGGCATTTTTCCGTTTGTCCGCCAGTTCGCTTTTGTGGATAAAGCCTGGTTTGATCAGGCACCTTATCCACAACTACAGCAATGGCTGGAGTATTTTTTGGGTTCTGACTTGTTTCTTTCCGTGATGGAAAAGCACCCGGTTTGGAAGGCAGGTGAGGTTAAACCTGAACCTTGAAAAAGGTGCGCCCGCGGGCAAGCGCTGGTTTCGTTACTTAAAACCGTGTTCGAGTTCTGGAAAGGTGCCAGCTCGCACTTCGCTGGCATACGCACTAAGTGCCTTCTCCACACTTCCCGTTTCTGCCAGAAAATTTTTAGAAAATTTGGGCATTCGGGGAGAGATTCCCAGCATGTCATAGATGACCAGCACTTGGGCATCTGTATCTGGACCTGCGCCAATACCGATAACGGGTATCTGCAGTTCATCGGTGATTTGCTTGGCAAGGGCAGAGGGAACGCATTCGAGAACCAGCAAGTCGATACCGGCTTCTTCGAGTAGGTGGGCGTCGCTAATCATTTGATCAGCCGCTTCATCATCTTTACCCTGAACTTTATAGCCGCCCAGTTTATTGACGGACTGAGGGGTCAGCCCCAGATGACCGCAGACGGGTATTCCTCTTTCGCTGAGCATTAAAATCGTTTCTTCCAGCCAGGCTCCACCTTCGAGTTTTACCATATGCGCTCCCGCCTGCATTAACTCTGCAGCATTTGCCATGGTTTGCTCTTCGGTGGCATAGGCCATAAAGGGAAGGTCGGCAATAATCAGTGATTTACTGTTGCCCCGTTGTACGGCCCGGGTATGGTAGACCATGTCGTCCATGGTTACTGGGACGGTACTGCCATGGCCTTGAATGACATTTCCAAGCGAGTCACCCACTAACATCACCTCGATGCCGGCATGCTCGATGAGCCTTGAAAATGAAGCATCGTAGGCCGTGATTACCGGGAATTTTTCACCCTGAATCTTAAGTGTTTTCAGTGTATTGATGGTAACTGCTTTCATGGGCCGCGTTCCTGTCAGAGATGAGGGCGGGGATTGTAGTAGTGGCGACCAGATTTGATGTTAAGCATAGAGTCGACCAGATCTCGGTAATCGTTTTCGCTGTTAACCAGGTCTATGTCGCTGGCATTAACAATCAATAGTGGCGCTTCATCGTAATAGTAGAAGAATCGCGTATAGGCGTCGTTGAGCTGGCTGAGGTAGTCGGCATCTATGGCTTTCTCCGCTTGAATACCCCTGCGCTGAACTCTTTCCAGCAACACGTCGGTGGATGCCTGTAGGTAGATCACCAAATCTGGTCGTGGGGCATCAATGGTTAATTGCTGGTATACCGTTTGATAGAGCTTAAGCTCTTCATCATCCAGTGTGACCTGGGCAAAAAGTTGATCCTTCTCGATCAAAAAGTCAGATACCCGAACTTGATTAAACATATCGCCTTGGCGGATCGCCTGAATTTGCCGGGTGCGCTGGAACAAAAAATACAGTTGGGTCGGAAGCGCACCACCCCGGCGATCCTGATAGAAGCGTTCCAGAAAAGGGTTTTCATCGGCCTGTTCCAGCAGTGTTTCGTAGTTGAAACTATTGGCCAGACGTTTTGCAAGCGTGGTTTTTCCCACACCTATCGGGCCTTCAACCGCAATAAAGTTGGGTAATTGGTAATCCTTTAGCGCCAAGGTAAGGTCGTTAGCCAGTTGTTCCACGGATGTCTCCTGATGAGAGGCGAACGATACCCTCTGAGGGGCAAATTTCCAAGAGTTCTGCCAACTGAATTCCATTTGGCAAGACAAGTTGAGGGGCAATATCGGCCAGGGGGCGCAGTACGAAATTCCGTTCGGCCATTCCCGGGTGGGGCACTTGTAGATCGGGGTGCTCGATAGTCAGGTTTCCGTAGAGCAATATATCGAGATCAAGGGTTCTTGGCCCCCAGTGTTCCTTTCTGACACGATGGTGTGATAGTTCTATTTGTTGAAGAGCTTTCAGCAATGTGTGTGGACTCAGTGCCGTGGTCAGTTTTGCTACGCCATTGATATAGTCTGGCTGATCTGACGGCCCCATTGGGGTACTACGGTACCAAGGGGAGACGGCAATAATAGCGGTTTCTGGTAGTGCCCCCAGTGCCGTTATTGCACTGAGGACCTGCTGCTGTGGGTTGTCAAGGTTGCTGCCCAGTGCAATGTAAGCCGTTTCATTCATTGGCAGGCTTTTTGGGCGTGGGTTTTTTGCGCCGACGGCGGCGTTTTTTGGCGGGTTGCTGGACGGCGCTGGCCATACTTTCCCGCTTTGATTCATCGGCGTCCTGGAAGTCGGTCCACCAGTCTCCCAGGCCGGGCTGAATTTCTCCGGCATCTTCTCTCAATAGCAGGAAGTCATAGCCCGCTCGGAACCGCTTGTTTTCCAATAGTCGGAAAGCCTGACTCCCGGCCCGTCGGGGCAAGCGGAGCTGGAGCTCCCAAATCTCTTTCATGGGCATTGTGAAGCGACGGGGAATGGCTACTCTCTGACACTGTCGGGCCGTGACCTCTCCGGCCGCCTGTTGGAGAGTGTAGATCGGCGATCCACCACTCTGGCCGAACTGTTTTTCCCGCTCCTTCAAGGCAGGCCAGAGCAGGGCGGCAAACAGAAAGGCTGGCGTGACCCGCTTGCCGCTTCGGATGCGTTTGTCCGTATTTGTCAGTGCTATTTCGACAAATGCCTGGTAATACCCTGAATCGTTAGTCAGGGCCTCTTCTGTGGCAGGGAAAAGAATGCCAAATAATTGGTATTCGCGTAGCAAATGAAATGTGGCTAGGGCTTGTCCGTGCATCAGTAGTTTGAGCACTTCATCAAACAGGCGCGCAGGGGGGATGTCCGCCAGCAGCTTGTGAGCCCCGGTAATGGCCGTCGCGGTGTTAGCCTCGATCTTAAAACCCAGTTTAGCCGCAAAGCGAATAGCTCTTAGCATTCTGACGGGATCTTCCCGATAACGGTCGGATGGGTTGCCAATAATATGGATTAACCGTTGTTCTATATCGGCGAGACCATTGGCGTAATCGTAAACACTATTATCCTGCGGATGGTAATAGAGGGCATTCATGGTGAAATCGCGGCGGCTGGCATCTTCGTTGATGGAGCCAAAAATATTGTCGCGCAGAAGCATCCCTTTGGCAGACTGGCGCGAGTCGTTATGGTTTTTCTTCTCGTTGGTGTGGTGGGCTCGAAAGGTCGTGACTTCAATAATCTCCGATCCCATTCTCACATGGACGATCTGGAAGCGACGCCCAACAATACGTGATCGCCTGAAGAGTTGGTTGATTTGCTCGGGAGTGGCATCGGTTGCGACATCAAAATCTTTAGGTTTTAACCCAAGCATTAGATCTCGTACGCAGCCGCCAACCAAATAGGCCTCGTAGCCATCGCTACTCAGCTGCTCGACCACCTTTCTTGCGCCGTTGCTGATTTGCTTGGGGGAAAGGGGATGCCGCCCAGAGCTAATGATATGGGGTTCGTCGGCCGCAGGGGGATTGTTTCTCCTGAAAATTTTAGAGAGTTTTTTTAGCATGTTGGTGCTGCATATGCCCGGAAAGAGGCGATTCTAGCATAGGGAAACTGAAAAGACTTTCCAGTGTTAGAGAAGTGATTGTGCGTTGGGTGCAGGTCTTCTGCGGGGGCTATGCCGGTGTCGGGTCACAATTGACGGGCATTAAAAAAGGAAGCCCTTGGGCTTCCTTTGTATCCCATACGCTATCGAGTCGCGAGGTCTGCTCCCCATGCCAACCAGATTAGCAATCCATCCAACATTATTTTTATTATTTATTTTTATTAGTTTTAGCTGTTGTTGCTGTTCTTTTATAACGCAGTAAGCGTGCCAATAAAACAAAACTCATATAAAACAAGGGGCTACCTGGTTTGATTGGTTGCGGTGTAGATATCTTTGAAAGTTGTGTTACCTATGTACACGGTTTGCGGGCAAAAAAGTAACGTTTTTGTGGGTTGTAACCCGTCAATGGGTATTGTTATTGGGTTTTACTGCGGGGAATGCCGAGTTTTTGGCGTCGCTCCCAAAGGCATTTTCGGCTGATGCCCAGTTTCTGAGCCAGTTCAGTTTCACTCATGGCCTCTTGGTGCTCGAGAACGAACCGAGTGAAATAGTCTTCAAGAGATAACCCGGCGGGTGGATCGGAGATTATTTGCCTGATAGTGCGTGGTTCGAGCGTCGCGGTGGTTTGGTCGGCGTCATGATTCACTTCGTCGCCAAGGTCTACCAGAGACAGGTCTATACCCAGTAGATCGTGAGTGATCTGCTCGTTGTCATCACAGAGGATGGCTGCGCGCTCCAGGGAGTTTTCGAGTTCTCGAATGTTGCCGGGCCATCCATAGGAGGTGATGGCTTGGATGGCATCGGGTGCAAACTGGAGATGATGTTTGCTCAATTCCCGACATTGTTTACCCAGCAGAGTTTCTGCGATCTCAAGAATGTCTTCGCCCCTTTCCCTGAGTGGTGGCAAGTCGAGGTTGACCACATTGATTCTGTAAAATAGATCTTCGCGGAATTGTCCCGTTTCACAGAGTTTCTTCAGGTTTCTATGGGTTGCGGCAACTAAGCGAACGTCTACCTTGCGTGATTTTACCGAGCCAATTGGGCGAACTTCTTTCTCCTGTAAAACCCGGAGAAGTCTTGCTTGTGCCTCCAGCGGTAACTCTCCCACCTCATCCAGAAACAATGTGCCAGTATCTGCCGCAGCAACTAATCCTTTGCGAGCTTCCGTTGCACCGGTAAATGCCCCTTTTTCATGGCCAAAAAGTTCGGCCTCAATCAGGTTTTCGGGAATGGCGGCACAGTTCACGCACACCAGAGGTTGAGAGCTCCGTCGACTTTCGTTGTGAATGGCGCTGGCGGCTAACTCCTTCCCCGTGCCGGTTTCACCATGTATGAGAACGGTCGCATCGGTTTTAGATACTTTGTGTAGAATTTTAAACACTTGTTTCATTGCCGGGCTTGAGCCAATCATTCCTCGGGAGGTTGGTGCGGATCTATGAAAGTTGATTTGTGACTTATGTGTCTTGAGAATTCGGTTGACCCCAGCGAGTAGTTCATTGGGAGAGAAAGGTTTGGGGAGATAGTCCACAGCCCCCATTCGCATGGTTTCAACGGCCGATTTGAGGCTTGCAAAACTGGACATGATTAATACTGGAACACCACCAGCCAGTTTAATGAGGTCTGTGCCGGGCGCATCGGGTAGTTTCAGGGCACTGATAATCAGTGCAAAGTCTGGAAGCTTGAATTGATCAAGCGCATCCTGAATATTACTTGCCTCACAGGTTTCATAATTATTGCTGTTCAGCAGCTTATGAAGCGAGGCTCGAATGCTGTCGTCATCTTCGACAATCAGGATTTTATTCATAGCTGGCCTGTCGTGAGCAATTACTCTGTGTTCGGCGGTGTCCGGGTAATACCAGATTCTTAAGCTGTAGTGTCACCTTGATACCCATCGGATGCAACCCTCTCCATTTCTGGCGGTACTAGTTTTCGTTGCCAATGGGCTGCCGCCCAGGCGAGTAACTCATCACAGCTTGTGTGGCTGGCAATATTGGCGTCTTTTATGACCGGCAGGCCCAGCCAGCTCATGGCTCTGGCCAGGTTTTTTACCGGTGTTTCATGATTGATTGGCGGGGTTAAATTTTGTTTGCTGAGTTTTTGGCCGGCAAGGTTTGTTGCAACGGGAATATGGCCATATTGGGGCGAGGTGTAGTTGAGTTGTTGCTGCAGATAGATTTGGCCGGGGGTGGTTTCCAATAAATCACTGCCGCGAATGATGTGGGTAATTTGTTGGAAGGCATCGTCAACGACAACCGCAAGCTGGTAGGCGAATAGACCATCTTTGCGTCGCAAGACCAAGTCGCCGACCTGTTGTTTAACATCCTGTATTTGCGGCCCCTGAAAGAGGTCGTTGAATTCAATGTTGCATCGATCGGGTAAGGCCAGCCTGAGGGCCGTCGGTTCAGCAGGGTTTTCCAGCTGGCAGCGATAGTTATGAATGCCCCCTCTTTTTTTGAGTTGTTGCCGGGAGCACTGGCAGTAGTAGGTCAGGCCTCGATCTTGAAGTTGTTGAAGGGTTGATAAATAGGCATCGCTGCGCTGGCTCTGATAGAGGACCTGTCCATCCCAGTGCAGGCCGTGGAGTTGTAGCTGTCGCAGAATGTAATCAGAGGCACCGGGCATTTCTCTGGGTGGGTCGATGTCTTCCATGCGAACCAGCCAAATGCCGTTATGGGATTTGGCATCGAGATAGCTGGCAAGGGCGCTGACCAGTGAGCCAAAATGCAGGGGGCCAGTGGGCGATGGGGCAAAGCGCCCAATGTAGGGGCTGTCTGACGCAGGGGTGGTCATGGTAGAAGGGGGATAGAGTGTACTATCCCCATCATCTATTAACCGCCGGTTAGCTGCCGTTCCTTGATTTCATCGAGAGTCTTACAGTCGACGCAAAGGTTGGCTGTAGGTCTGGCCTCAAGGCGGCGAATGCCGATGTCGACACCGCATTGATCGCAGAAACCGTAATCGTCGTTTTCGATACGCTCCACGGTGCTATCAATCTTCTTGATCAGCTTGCGTTCACGATCACGTGTGCGAAGCTCAAGACTGAATTCTTCTTCCTGCGTAGCTCGGTCAGCGGGGTCTGGAAAATTGGATGCTTCATCCTTCATGTGGGATACAGTGCGATCCACTTCTTCCATTAATTCGCGTTTCCAGGCCTGCAGAATTTTTTTGAAGTGCTCTTGTTGCACTTCGTTCATGTACTCCTCGCCTTTCTTCTCCTTGTAAGGGGTGAAGCCGTGTAATGAGGCGACGGTGGCAGTTTCTGCTTTCTTTGGCATGTGTTCCAGCGCTCGGTGGTTTACGAGACCCGGGTTTATAGTGCCAGTGGAGAATTTTTTCAAGTAAAAAAATGAGGTTTTTCTGTAATTGGGTGGAATAACCCCCCATGAGGCAGTTTTTGGTCACTTGTCAGGCTATATTCGAGCAATAAATTTATTTT
>DFBC01000020.1:7894-9953 GCA_002367235.1 Cellvibrionales bacterium UBA3090 | reverse complement strand
TTTCCTATGGTCATTGTGGCAGGGCTAGACCATCGCTATAACTGGTCCCCCGGATTTCCTCCATGGCTCAGCGTGGTAGGGTTTATTTTTATCGCGTTCGGTTACGCTTTCGCCGCATGGGCATTGGCAGAGAACCGCTTTTTCTACAGCGTGGTTTGCATTCAGGCGGATCGAGGGCAGGTTGTGTGTGATACCGGTCCGTACCGGTTTGTGCGGCATCCGGGTTATGCCGGGAATATTCTTCCACTGTTCGGTATTGTTCTTGCTCTGGGCTCGGTATGGACACTGATTCCTGCAGCGGTAGCATCCATCATTGTGGTGATTAGAACCGTACTCGAAGACCAGACTTTACAGGAAGAGTTGCCGGGCTATCGAGACTATGCACAACGCGTGCGCTATCGGTTGATTCCCAGAATGTACTGAGAGATCTGTGCTTTCACTCGTCCCTACAGTAAACCGTGCGTAATAGTCTATAATCCACGCCCCTAAAAATCTTAAGAAATCCCTATGCTAGAAAAAATTGAACACTCCATGGAAGCAACTATTTTTAAGAGCCGGTGGATACTAGCCCCTTTTTACTTAGGTTTAGTGCTGAGCGTCTTTTTACTCTTTATCAAATTTGCCCAGGAGTTATGGCATCTTGCCACCCATGTGGTTAGCGCCTCTGAGGCAGATGTTATTGTAGGGATACTGGCGTTGGTCGATATGTCGCTGGTGGGCAGCTTGTTGCTGATGATCATATTTAGCGGCTACGAAATTTTTATCTCAAAAATTGATATTGGTGATCATAAAGATCGCCCTGACTGGATGGGGAAAGTCGATTTTTCTGGCCTCAAGCTGAAAGTCATTGGCGCCATAGTCGCAATTTCTGCGATTGATCTTTTAAAGTCATTTATGGATATACACGAGAACATGAACGATGCTGACGTCAACAGTCTGAAATGGAAGGTCATCATCCACATGACCTTCGTGGTATCCGGCGTATTCTTTGCCATAATGGATAAAATTGCGGGTGACACTAAAAAGCACTAGTGTTTTTTAGCGAGCAGAGTAGTGGGGCCACCCGGCGGGCGGCCCCTTCATTAAGGCGTTAACGGTTCAACAGTTCCGCCGCTTCCTTGGCAAAATAAGTCAGCACGCCATCGGCGCCCGCGCGCTTAAAACATAACAGCGATTCCATAATCACCTGTTCCCGGTTCAACCAGTCGTTTTGAAACGCGGCCACATGCATGGCGTATTCGCCGCTCACTTGATAGACAAAGGTGGGGGCTTTTAACTCTTCTTTGACTCGACGCACTACATCCAGATAGGGCATGCCGGGTTTCACCATGATCATGTCGGCACCTTCTTCTAAATCCAGTGCGCATTCGTGCAGTGCTTCGTCGGTATTGGCCGGGTCGATTTGGTAGGTTTTTTTGTCACCCCCTTTGATATTGGCAGCGGAACCGACGGCATCCCTAAACGGCCCGTAGTAGCTTGAAGCATATTTGGCGGAATAGGCCATGATGCGGGTGTTTACCTGGTTGGCCTCTTCCAGTTCTTCGCGGATGGCCCAGATGCGGCCGTCCATCATATCGGAGGGTGCGACAATATCTGCCCCGGCTTCGGCGTGTGACAGGGCTTGCCTTGTCAGGGTTTCTACGGTGGTGTCGTTGAGCACATAACCGGTGTCGTTATCGATGATGCCGTCCTGACCGTGGGTGGTAAACGGATCCAGCGCCACATCGGTAATAATGCCCAGCTCGGGGACAGCTTCTTTTAACGCTTTGACCGCGCGCTGTGCCAGCCCATCGGGGTTGTAGGCTTCTTCCGCCAACAGGCTTTTAGCCGATTGGGGGGTGACGGGAAACAGTGCGATGGCGGGAATACCGAGTGCGGCTATGTCTTTGGCTTCTTTCACCAGCAGGTCAATGGAGAGCCTGGCCACCCCGGGCATGGAGGACACGGCTTCACGCTGACCACTGCCCTCCAGCACAAACATCGGATAAATGAGGTCGTCTGGTGTCAGGACGGTTTCTCTCACCATACGACGGGAAAAGTCATCGGCCCGATTGCGACG
>DFBC01000020.1:0-7867 GCA_002367235.1 Cellvibrionales bacterium UBA3090 | reverse complement strand
GCTCAAGTTGGTAATTACGAGGGCGTGATTTGAAATTAATGTCCATCAGCATAATACGAGCATAAGCTTAGAGGCTACAGCGTTTTAAATACTTGCGCTGCCGCATCCAATGCAAATTGAATATCTTCATCGGTATGGGCGGCAGACATAAAGCCGGCTTCGTAGGCGGCGGGAGCCAGATAGACACCCGCTTCCAGCATACCGTGGAAGAACTTGCTGAATCGCTCGGTATTACAGGCCATCACTTGCTGGTAATTGGTGACGGAGGTTTCTTCGGTAAAGAAGATGCCAAACATGCTCCCCACGTGGTTGGTGGTCATGGGAATGTTCGCAGCGTCTGCACGCTGTTGAAGGCCTTCGACAAACTGGGTGGTTTTGGCAAATACTGCCTCGTGAAAACCGGGTTGGGTGATTAAGCCCAGGGTGGTGAGTCCTGCGGTCATGGCTACCGGGTTGCCCGACAGGGTTCCCGCCTGATAGACCGGCCCCAGTGGTGCAATTTGTTCCATGATTTCCCGCTTGCCGCCAAAGGCACCTACCGGCATGCCGCCACCGATAACTTTGCCCAACGTGATCAGGTCGGCATCAATGTTAAAACGTCCCACGGCACATTGGGGGTGAACCCTGAAGCCAGTCATGACTTCATCGATAATCAGCAGCGCGCCATGGTTGGTGCATTCCGCTCTTAAGGTTTCGAGAAACCCTTCTACCGGCGGTATGCAGCTCATATTGCCGGCCACGGGTTCTAAAATAATACAGGCGACTTCAGCGCCTATCTCGGCAAAGGCTTGTTTAACGCCGTCGATATCGTTGTAGGTGAGTGTGACGGTATGGTCTGCCAGTGAGGCGGGAACACCGGGTGAACTTGGCACGCCTAGTGTGAGTGCTCCAGAGCCCGCTTTGACGAGCAAGGAGTCCGAATGGCCGTGGTAGCAACCTTCGAATTTGATGATTTTATCCCGGCCGGTAAAACCTCTCGCCAAACGAATAGCGCTCATGGTGGCTTCGGTGCCGGAGTTGACCATGCGCACCATGTCCATGCCCGGAACTAATTCGCAGAGTTTGTCCGCCAGCTGAATCTCTAATTCGGTGGGTGCACCGAAGGTCATGCCTTTATCTAACTGGGCTTTCACCGCGGCAATTACATCGGGGTGGTTGTGACCTAAAATCATCGGCCCCCAGGATTGCACGAAATCTACATAGCGGTTGCCATCCGTATCATAGAGATGGGCTTTTTCGGCACGCTCAAAAAATACCGGGGTACCGCCGACGGCTTTAAATGCTCTAACGGGTGAGTTAACGCCACCAGGAATGTGTTTTTGAGCGGCTTCAAACAGTTGTTCTGATCGTTGCATGGGTTTAGGCATGGGTTTAATCTGACTTTATTCTTGGGAGTTTAGGGGGGCTATTATCCTCGATTGTTGGGGGGTTCGCCAATCTCTGTCGAGTAACTAAGTGCTGGAAAAGCAGAGCTTGTGGATGAGCGGGTATGAATAACGATCAACCGACGTGGCAGCCAATTCTTGATTATTGGTTTGGTCAGTCAAAAGAGGATGTGGTTTGTGCTAATGAGAAGGCCGGTTTGTGGTGGGGAAAGTCTCCCGAGACAGACGCGGAAATACGCCAGAAGTTTGAGCCGCTGCTGCAGTTGTTGGTCAATGGTGGCAACCGCTATTGGCTGCAGTTTGCCGAAAGTCGCCTGGCCTCGATAATTGTGCTGGATCAGTTTTCCCGAAATATCTATCGGGATACGCCGGTGGCATTTTCTGCCGATCTGTTGGCATTGAACTGGTGTTTGTCTGGCCTTCACGATGGATTAGACAAACAGCTCCGGCCGATTGAACGGGTATTTTTTTATCTTCCCATGGAGCATGCCGAGGATCTCGAATTGCAGCAGCTCTGCATCGTACGGTTTCAGCAACTTGTTCAAGAGGTTCCTGCCCAGCAGCGGGCAACGTTTGCCGGCTTTCTCGACTACGCCGAACAACATGCTGCGGTGATCGAACGGTTTGGGCGGTTTCCCCATCGCAATGCGATATTGGGTCGTGAATCCACCCCTGATGAACGTGCGTACCTTGCACAGCCGGGCAGCGGCTTTTAAGCAGCTTGAAGCGTGTCGCCATACTTGGTTGACGGCTGGCTAGAGTTTTTTGTGACTGCTAATGCTTTGCATAATGTCCATGGGCAGTGGGAACACGATGGTTGAGCTCTTTTCTCCGGCAATTTCGGTCAGCGTTTGCAGGTAGCGAAGCTGTATGGCTTGAGGTTGTTCGGACAGCCGTTTGGCGGCATTCAGCAATTGTTCTGCCGCTTCGTACTCGCCCTCCGCATGAATGACTTTGGCCCGCCGTACTCGCTCAGCTTCCGCTTGTTTGGCAATGGCGCGAATCATGCTCTCATCAAGATCCACATGTTTGATCTCGACGTTGGACACTTTGATTCCCCAGGCATCGGTCTGTTGGTCGAGAATATCCTGAATGTGGCTGTTCAGTTTATCTCGAGAGGTGAGCATGGTGTCCAATTCGTGCTGCCCCAGTACCGAGCGAAGGGTTGTCTGTGAGAGCTGGCTGGTTGCTTCATAGAAGTGCTCTACCTGAATAATCGCTTTCTGTGGATCGACCACTCGAAAATACACCACGGCATTGACCTTTACGGATACGTTATCTCGGGAGATAACGTCCTGTGTGGGTACATCCATAACGACGGTACGTAAATCGACTCTTACCATTTGCTGGATGATGGGGATAACAATGATCAGTCCAGGCCCTTTAACCTTGTAAAATCGGCCCAGCAGGAAAATGACACCTCGTTCGTATTCCCTTAAAACCCGGAACATGTAGGCGATCAAGGCGATTAATATGAAAATGATGGTTGCGGTAAAGTAGAGTCCAGGAATCATGGCGCTGTCACCTTTTCTGTCTTGAGTGTCAGACCTGTTGTTCCGATGACGCGAACCCGGTCACCGGTAGCAAGAGGTTCATTACATTGAACTGACCATCGTTCGCCTTGTAGCCAAACCATGGGTTGATTGTTGTAGACGGATTCAACGGTGGTAATGGAGCCTATTAGCGTGTCGAGCCCAGAGACCACCTGCGTATGACGCGATCGCCATATCATGCCCAGCAAGAGAATCATGAGTGCGGCACTGACGACAGTGACGCCCATAATGACGGGAATGGCGATCTGAAAGGCGGGCAGGTCTGTGTCCATCAGCATCACAGAGCCAATCACAAAGGCGGCCACCCCGCCAAACCCCAAAACACCAAAGCTGGGGCTTAGTGCCTCGGCAATCATTAGTCCCAAACCTAGCAGTATCAAAGCCAATCCGGTATAGCTGATGGGGAGGACCTGAAGTGCATAAAATGCAATGAGCAAACTGATGCCACCCAGAATACCTGGCAGCCCTGTGCCGGGTTGGGAGAACTCAAAGACCAGTCCATAGATGCCAACCAGCAACAGAATATAGGCCACACTGGGGTCGGTGATGACCGCAAGAAACCGGTTGCGCCAGTCTGGTTGATAGTGCACCAATTCAGCATTGGTTGTTGCCAGAGTGATGTCTTGATTATTGATGGTCAGGCTATAGCCATCTAGCTGCGTGATCAGATTCTCGATGTCGTCCGCTATCAGGTCGATGACATTGTTATCCAGTGCCTGCTGGGCCGTCATTGATTTGGCGCTACGCACGGCGGCGATTGCCCACTCGACATTGCGACCCCTCAGTTCTGCCAAGCTTTGAATATAGGCCGCGGCATCGTTGATCACCTTTCTTTCCATGGTGCTGGCAGGTTCAGGTGCAGAATCTTTATCAGTTTTTTCTGGCGGGGGTTGGTTCTGCTGGTCTTGTTTTGCAGGGTTAGGTAAAGCGGGGCTGCCGATTTGTACGGGGGTCGCAGCACCCAGGTTGGTGCCGGGTGCCATGGCTGCAATATGGCTGGCATAGAGAATATAAGTGCCAGCACTGGCGGCGCGTGCACCGCTGGGCGCAACAAAGGTTGCGATGGGGGCATCTGCGGCCAAAATCGCCTGAATAATATGGCGCATGGATTTATCCAGGCCACCGGGCGTGTCCATCTGGATAATGACTAATTGAGCTTGGTTATCGTTGGCCGATTCGACGCCGCGGTCAATATAGTCTGCGGTGGCCGGGCCAATAGCCCCCTGTACGCTAAGCAACCAGATAGGCCGCTGCGATGGGTCACCCTGGCTCGGCGAAAAGCTCAGGGTTAGGATGATAAGAACCAAGTATTTCCACATGCGATGCATTTATCGAACAAGGTTAATTGGTTATATCAGTATAGACAGCTGTCAGAATTTGGTTGTTAGTAATAGAAACTTCTATATAAATCAGTTGGTTGCCGTTTTAAATTACTTGGGTGAAAAGGGGGTAGAGGCACAGCTTAGGACTTGATAGGGGGATGGTTTAAGGCACCAGAATAATTTTTTCTCCTTGCAGGTCTAGCCGAGCCAGAGAGATGATTGGAACGCCAAGATGGTTTAATGCCTTGCGACCCTGCTCATAGGTTTTTTCCAGCACAAAACCGATGGCGCATAACCGGGCACCGCTTTGCTTGATCAGCTCGACCAACCCCGTAGTGGTTTCACCTACGCCGAGGAAATCATCAATTATGACAATGCGGTCTTCAGCGGACAAAAACTCTTTGGAAATATGCAGGGTAACCCTATCTTCCTTGGTGTGGCTGTGTACCGAAGAGCTATAGCCGTTGCCTTTCATTGTGACAGGCTGTTTTTTTCGGGCAAACACCATGGGAACTCCCAGCGCTTGAGCGGTGGTTAGTGCTGGGGCGATGCCACTGGTTTCTGCGGTCACGATTTTGTTGATGCCAGTAATTCCCTGTGCAGAGAGTTGTCGAGAGAACTCATTGCCTATCTCGGTCATTAATGCGGTATCCACGCAGTGATTCAAAAAGCGATCGACTTTGATAATGCCATTGCCCAAATAGGCGGCCTCTGACAGTATTTTCCGATCCAGAGATTTCATGGTTTGTTGTTGTCGTCTTTTTGCTGGGGGTGATCTACGGGTTTTGGACGGTTGTCTTTATCCAATTTGTTCAAGAGTAAAAGAACCTCGTCATCACAGAGCTGGTAAAAATATTGGTAGTAGCTGCCAACAGAGCCTTGATAATTGGGGTCAATTAACAGGGCGACCACGTCGTCAACTTCAGTGGCTAGTACTTTGGCGGTGTCATCGGGAATGACGGGAATAGCGACGGTGATTCTCCCTGGGTGTCTGGTCTTTAAATCACGAATGGCTGCACGCATGGTCAACCCCGTGGCAATACCATCGTCCACCAGAATAGCTAACTTCCCCGTGACGGGAACCGGCTCTCTGTCGCCGAGGTAGCATTCTCGGCGACGTTTTGCTTCGTTAATTTCTTCCCGCTGTTCTTGTTCTAGCCAGTCGGCATCAATAGTGGTTAATGCTTGTTCATTGCAGATGGTTTCTCCGGCCTCGGTGATCGCACAAATGGCATATTCAGGATTGGTGGGGTGGCCAATTTTTCTGGGGATAATTAAGTCGAGAGGCATGTGGAGAGCCGATGCCACCTCAAAGCCTAGCGGAACGCCGCCACGGGGAAGCGCGTAAATAACGGCATCTATTCCCTGATATTTTTTCACTAAAATATCGGCCAGCAGTTGGCCGGCATGTGTGCGAGTTTTAAAGCGCATGAGTACGCCCCAAAATAATGAACGGCTTAAAAAAGTCTAGGAGAGGTTTTCGCTTATTGCCATTCAGCAAAGCCGTCGGAATGGGGGGTTACCTTAGGCGTGGGTTAAAGCAGCAGTCATCACCGGAGACTATACTCATTTTTAATGACAAAGACGGGAGCGTATCCAATGACGTGCTCCGATCGAGAAAAGTCTTCGATTGTTTGGCTTGAGCAGGTGGGCAATACCGATGTTCCATTGGTGGGAGGGAAAAATGCCTCCCTTGGTGAAATGCTACAAGCACTTGAGCAGGAAGGTATTCGAGTGCCGCCTGGTTTTGCCTTAACTGTCAGTGCCTATCGGGAGTTTCTTGAATTTAATAATCTCCAGCCAGTTATTACACAGCAACTGATGGATTTTTCCTCTGATCAAAGCGCATTGCAGAGGATAGGGCGAGTTATCCGTGAGGCGATTCTTGCAGGCCAGCTGCCGGATACTTTGGTGTCATCGCTGAAGCATGCGTACGAGCAACTGAGCGATCGAATTGGAGAAAAGGATGTGCCGGTGGCCGTGCGTAGCTCTGCAACGGCAGAAGATTTGCCCGAAGCCAGTTTCGCAGGACAGCAGGAGACCTTTCTCAATGTGAGAGGTTTTGATGATCTGCTCGATGCTTGTCGCCACTGTTACGCTTCGTTATTTACCGATCGGGCCATCAGTTATCGCGAAGCACAAGGGTTTGACCCTCTTCAAGTAGCGTTGTCCGTGGGTGTTCAGACAATGGTAGATGCCAGCGAGGGGGCGGCTGGGGTTATGTTTACTCTGGATCCTGAGTCTGGTTTTCCTGATGCGGTGGTTATCAGCGCGGCCTGGGGACTTGGTGAAGCGGTGGTTCAGGGAAGGGTTATTTCTGATCGCTATATGGTATACAAGCCGCTGCTGGTAAAGACTGAGCTGGCTCCAATCTTCGATAAGACTTTAGGCAGTAAAAAAGAAAAGCTCGCCTACAAAACTGGCTCTGGCGGTGGTACAGAGTGGTATAAAACCAACCCTGAGGAATGTGCGGCTTTTGTACTCGACGATACTGATATTTTGCAACTGGCTCGGTGGGCACAGAGTATTGAATCTCATTATGGCTGCGCCATGGACATTGAATGGGTAAAGGCTGGTGCTAGCGGTGACCTTTATATTGTTCAGGCACGTCCGGAGACGGTTGCTTCACAGAATCCACGACAACAACTCAAGCGATATCGGCTTACCAGCACTGGCGAAGTGCTACTAAAAGGGCACAGTGTAGGCAGCGCCATCGCCAGTGGTGTGGTGCAGCTGGTCAGTAGGCCTGAGGAGCAAAACGACTTTCCCGAGGGGCATATATTGGTGGC
Organism: Cellvibrionales bacterium UBA3090; assembly: GCA_002367235.1. Taxonomy (GTDB): domain Bacteria; phylum Pseudomonadota; class Gammaproteobacteria; order Pseudomonadales; family Porticoccaceae; genus Porticoccus. The sequence goes on along the minus strand of DFBC01000020.1, from coordinate 818 downwards.
CTCGCATACCGACCCTGACTGGTTGCCGCTGATGCGTAAAGCGGCAGGCGTTATTACTGATACAGGTGGTCCCACCAGCCATGCTGCCATTGTTTGTCGTGAGCTAAAGATTCCTGCCGCTGTAGGTGTTGTCTCTGCTACGGAAAAATTAACCACGGGTATGCCTGTGACACTTTCTTGTGCTGAGGGTGCTACGGCTAAAATTTACTCGGGTTGCCTGCCCTTTGAGCAAACGGCCATAGACCTCTCAAAGCTACCCCGTCCAAGAACACAGGTGAATATCAATATGGCGCTTCCCGACAGCGCCCTTCAGTGGTGGAAGCTTCCCATCGATGGTATTGGGTTGGCGCGCATTGAATTTATTATTTCCAGTTTGGTGGGGATTCATCCTATGGCGTTGTTGCGGGGTGACAAAATAGAGGATGCCGATATAAGGGATCGCATTAGCAAACTGACTCGAGGCTACCAATTCCCACAGGATTTTTTCGTTGACAGGTTGGGATTAGGTATTGCGAAGCTGGCGGCGTCTCAGTATCCGAGGCCAGTCATCGTGCGTTTTTCGGATTTCAAGACCAGTGAATACAGCAAGCTTTTGGGTGGTGAGCAATTTGAGTCAGCCGAGAGTAATCCCATGTTGGGTTTGCGAGGTGCTGCGCGCTACTACAGCGAGCGTTATCGTGAGGGATTTGGGTTGGAGTGTCAGGCGATTAAACAGGTACGTGAGCAGCGGGGATTTGATAATGTGATTGTCATGATTCCCTTTTGTCGTACACCCAAGGAAGCAGATCGTGACTTGGAAGTAATGGCCAAAAATGGCT
>DFBC01000109.1 GCA_002367235.1 Cellvibrionales bacterium UBA3090 | reverse complement strand
GGGTGTTTCATCGCATGCTCCACAGTGGTCTAACACTAGTCTAATCGGTTCTACAGAAAAGGCCATCGCAAATAAACCGTTAAAAATAAGCTGACAAACTACTTTAACAACCGGCTACAATGACAGACACGATCCATTATTTATCAAAGTGTTATCAGTTATTGTTAATTCTATTTATAGGATGATGTCACCGTTCTATAAGAAATCTTTCACAATTCCTTCTCATTACTTTCATACAAGCTCACTAGCCTGATCGGGCAGTCAGCGCCATGCTGTCACTCGGGTGTTTGGCTGAAATTGCTAACGAACTTTTTTGGAGAAAGTCATGAATAAGAAGCTGTTACTACCCCTCACCCTTTGCTCTATTGTGGCAGGAAGTGCTATCGCCGCCGGACAAAATAATACCGATTTCGGCATGCAAGTAGAGCACCTACTGCATGCACAGTCTCAAAAGTTATTCGGTTTTGAACAACCTCTAATAGACTCATCAGAAGAAAATATTCAACGCCATAGCAGCCAATCTGCCAGCGATGTCATTGATCTGGCCGACGGACTGGAAGCCACTTTTTTGACCCGACAGGCCGGCAACAAAGCTGATATGTTTTCCTTCTGGCCAAATGAAGATGAACCCACTCACGCGGTATTCTGCATTGAAGGTGGCGCGGAAAATCTGGGCACCACCCTACCCTCCGGGCTCGTCCAAAAGTATAACCCCTCGGTTCAAAGAATTGACCTGGACAGCGGTATTGTCGATACCGTGCTGCGTGGCATGGATCGCTGTGACGGCATTCGCACCACAGCCTGGGGAACAATTTTAGCCACCGAAGAGAGCGGCAACGGTCAGGCTTATGAGCTTATTGACCCCATTGCTACGACAAATCACACCGTACTTAATCGTGCCACAGGCCTCATCGTCGATGCCGATAATGCACTATCCAACGAAGTGGTTAAGCGCGATGCGCTTCCAACCATGTCCTGGGAAGGGCTGACTGTAACCGATGAGGGCGTCATTATTGCCGGTGATGAGCTTCGCCCCGGTACCGCTGAGGATGATGTCGATGGCGGTTCCATCTTTAAATTTGTGCCGGAAGTACCCCATGCCGGCGGACTAATTTTCGATTTGAGCGAGTCGCCACTGACATCGGGAACGGTTCACGCCATGCAGGTTTCCTGCCGTGATTCCAAGGCCCAATACGGACAGGGTTGTGAAATTGGCAATGCCGCATGGGTTCCCGTTAATGCCGCTACAGCGCGTGATGATGCCAATCAGGCCGGAGCCACCGGTTACTACCGCCCCGAAGACCTGCATGCGGACCCAGTATTCGACGGTGAGGGTATCCGCTTCTGCTGGACTAACACGGGTAATGAAGGCGCCAAAAACTACGGAGAAGTGGTCTGCGGTGTAGATTCTGATCCATTATTGGCCGATCCCGATGAGCGCTCAGTCGAGGTCAACCGTTTTGTCGAAGGGGACACAGACCTCAACGCGGTTGATAACCTGGCCTTTCAGCCTATCACCGGCGTGATGTATGTGATTGAGGATCACCGCAACGGCGATGTGTTTGCCTGCCTGCCCGACGGAGAAGACCGCGACATCAAGACCGATGGCTGCGTCAAGGTGCTCTCGGTGAAAGACCAATCTGCCGAGCCTTCAGGGTTTGAATTTTTTGGTAACGGCAAAGCGGCACTGGTTTCTATTCAGCATTCAAACGATGACTTAATGTCCGACGTCGATGATTACGGCACTGACGACATCGTCATGATCACTGGATTTAAAGTGAAGTAATCGCTGTCCATCAAGCCTGTATACCTTGGGGTATACAGGCTTTTTATTTGCCCAATAAATAACCCTAGCGTCGAGCGTACCGACCACTGTCAAAACAACAGGTTACCCACACAACCTATTCCTTCTCATTAAGGCCGTTAATAAAAGTGACATTACATGGTCATTTTTGACCTTTAGGTTCATCGCTATACCGGTCTCACCGAGCACAGCAATTGACTGGTTGTCGACCCGCTACTGATGACTAATCTGGAGAAATTAACAATGAAGAATCTAATCCGCCCACTGCCACTCTCGGTGGCAGTCGCGCTCTGTAGTGCCGCCTTATCCACCCAGGCCGAAACCAGCTACTTTCAGCGTATTGCCGTATTTCCTGTATGCCAAAACATTCAGGCCGATTGTAATACCGACACAGAAACCGTCGCCGAGATCGTGGTGGCCAGCGACAGTGGCAAAACCCTTGTTTATACCGACAGCGCTCAGGAGCAACTGGGGCTCGTAGATATTTCCAGCCCGTCTGAACCAAAACCAGCCGGCACCATTGCTCTGAATGGTGAACCCACCTCTGTCGACGTGCAGGGGAAATATGCATTTGTTGCAGTGAATACCTCCAGTGGAGATATCCTGCCAGGCACTGAAAATGCTGACTCAGACCTCAAATTCATGCGCGATATGAGTGGTGAGCTGGCGGTTATCAATATTCATACTCATCAAGTGATTCAGGAAATCCCTCTTTCCGGGCAGCCAGACTCTGTAGCGATTAGCCCCAACGGCCAACACGTCGCCATTGTGATTGAGAATGAGCGCGATGAGGAAGTTTGTGTGGGTGGTACCGCTAACGCCCAGCCCGTCCCCGAAGATGATGAAGCCGCTGAACAGGCCTGTGAGAGTGGTGGTGGAGAAATCGGCATTCCCGGTCAAGGCCCGGCGGGAACACTGGATATTGTCGATCTTTCTGGAAAACCAGGTACCTGGGAAAAACGCACCGTTGAACTGGCCGGGCTAGCCGACCTCTTCCCTGCGGACCCAGAACCCGAATATGTTGATATCAACAAAGATAATACGGCAGTGATTACCTTCCAGGAAAACAACCACGCTGCGCTGATCGACCTGACCACGGGTGACGTGCTGGATCACTTTCCGCTCGGCACGGTTGATCTCACTAACATAGACACGAAAGAGGAAGACCCGGCACTGATCTCCCTAACCAACGCCAAGGATGCCGTGCTCAAAGAACCCGATGGTGTTTCCTGGATCAATCGCCAGATCTTTGCCACTGCCGACGAAGGTGATTTGGATGGTGGCAGCCGGGGATTCTCAATCTATGACGAAACAGGTACATCCCTGTTTAATTCTGGCAACGAAAATGATCACCTGGCCGTAAGAGTAGGCCATTACCCCGATGACCGATCAAAAAACAAAGGTAACGAGCCGGAGAATGTGGATTACGTTGAATTTGACGATGGCTCAAAACTCCTCGTGGTTGCATCAGAGCGTGCCAGCATTTTGTTTGTATATGATGTCACCGACCCAGCAGCTCCTGAATTTTTACAAGTTCTTCCCGCAGGTAAAGGCCCCGAAGGTATCAAGGCAATCCCCAGTCGTCATTTGCTGGTGGCGGCCAGCGAAGTGGATGATCGCGGAGATAAAGTTCGCTCTGTTGTAAATATCTATCAACATGGATTTGAACAGCCAAACTACCCTACCGTACAATCCACAGATCGCCCAGACAGCACACCCATTCCCTGGGGTGCCTTGTCTGGTCTGGCGGCTTATGACAACCAGACGGTCTATAGCCTGCACGACAGCTTCTATCAGCAAAGCCGCATTTTCAAAATTGATCTAAGCAATAGCCCCGCCCTGATCGATCAGGAAATTGTGATCCGCGACGACAACGACGTCCTTGCTAATATCAGCGTGACGCCCCTGGCAGATCCAACGGTCGATGCAACAGACAGCAGCCGCAAAAATGTATTTGACGAGGCCGACCTGGATGAACTGATCAATGATGATAAAACCGTCAACCTTGACCCTGAAGGTATTGCCTTGGCCACGGGTGGCGGCTTCTGGGTAGCCTCAGAGGGCGCCGGAACTATTGATGATGCGAAACGCCCTGTTAACACGCATAACCTGATTATTAAAACAGCCGCCGATGGTGTGATCACTGAGGTCATCCGCCTGCCTGAATCACTGAATGACATTCAGCTCCGTTTCGGTCTTGAGGGTATTGCCGAATACGACAGTAAGCTGTACCTGGCCTTCCAACGGGCTTGGGGTTCGGATTCCAATCCCCGCATTGGTGTTTACGACACAACTAATGGCGAGTGGAAATTTTTCTTCTACCCGCTGGACGCACCGGTGTCACAACATGGCGGCTGGGTTGGGCTGTCGGAAATCACTTCGCTCGGCAACGGGGAGTTCATGGTGATTGAACGCGATAACCAAGCCGGTCCAGATGCCGCTATCAAGAGACTCTATAAATTTGACACGAATGGCATGAATGATGGCGACACGCTCTCGAAAGTACTGGTGGATGACCTGATGAACGACTTGTCATCTTCCGGCGGGTTAGTGCTTGAAAAAGTTGAAGGCGCCGCTATATTGCCCAACGGCGATATTCTGATAGTAAACGACAACGATGGCGTCGATGACTCCAACGGAGAAACCCAACTGATAAACCTGGGCAAGATCCTGTAACGCCTTTTGCTAAATAAAACGATCACCACCCACTGACATCAAGGACGATGTCGCCTTAAAAGGCCCCTATAAAACGGAGGCCTTTTTTTATTTAAATTCACGCCACCCATTGATTAAGCTTGAACGATAACCCGCTATCACCTCGCGTAGCTGTTGACATAACGCTATAGTGATTAAGGGTGCCTTTGCTTGTATTGAGGGGTAATAACGTGTCAAAAACTCCGTTTAGAATTTTGGTTATCGGCTCGGTCACGATTGATAACATTGCCGTTGTCGCAACAAAGAATATTGAGCGTATTACCCGCGGCAACGGGGATACCTCCTATTTACTGCTCGAACAGGGGAAAAAAATAGGCGCAGAAAATATCTCCAATCACGTGGGTGGCGGTGGCGCCAACGTAGCCGTTTCTATGGCCAGGCAGGGATTTGATGTCGATATTATGGCGCTGATTGGTGTCGACCATAACGGCAGTAAAATTACCCAGAAGTTAAGTGATGAAGGGATTGGCCTGAAATACTTAATTACCGAACCAAGTTCTGAAACCGGCAGTTCTATCCTGATCTATTCTCACGACCAGAATGCCGCCATTTTTACTAATCGGGGGGCAAACTCTTATCTGGAAAATTACCTCGATGTCATTAATTTTTCAGACTACCATCTTGTGTATATAGGCTCGCTCTCGGGAAAAGCGCACAAGTGCTTCCCCAAGCTAGTCCAAAAAGCGAAGGCCGCCGATTGCTACGTTGCGACTAATCCGGGAATCGAACAATTAACCTATCACATTGATGAATTCCTCAGTGTTGCCAAACAAATAGATTACCTTTCGCTGAATAAGCTCGAAGCTGTCGCATTGCTCTCCAGGTCAATTCATAAACTGAAAAGGCACTTTTCGATTCAGCTAAAAGACAGCCATGCCATACCGAGGCTCAGCAAGGCTGGCGTTCACGTGAAGGATGAGTGGCTACCACTTGAGGATGCCATTTCAATTATCTGCAGTGCCGGACCCAAATATTTTTCGTTGACGGATGGTATGGAAGGCGCCTACTTTTTTGATGGAGAAAAACTCTTCTACTGCTCTTCTTATAAGGTGACACCCTGGGGAACAGCTGGCGCCGGAGATGCCTTTGCCTCAACCATCGTCGCACAATTGCTTATGGGCTATAGTGCGGAACGAGCCCTCTTAGCGGCCACCCGCAATGCTGGTAGTGTGGTCGAATATGTAGATACCCAGACAGGTTTGCTGTCATCCACAGCCATCGATCAATTGATCGCCAGCCCGCTATCGCATAATCAGGTCACCCTGCTCGGCAAAAAGACGCTGTAATTGATTCATTATTCTGTTTTGACTGTTTGATCAGCCATAAAAAAGCCCGCAAAGCGGGCTTTTTTAACGGTAGAACTCAGTCGAGTTTAATTTATCGATTGAGTCGAGTGTCAATTAGTTGCTCGACGACCGAGGGGTCGGCCAATGTTGAGGTATCGCCTAAATTTTCCAGTTCATTTGCAGCAATTTTACGCAAGATACGTCGCATAATTTTACCGGAACGCGTTTTAGGTAGCCCCGGTGCCCAATGAATCAGGTCGGGTTTTGCGATGTGTCCAATTTCTTCCGCACAGAGCCCAATCAATTCTTTGCGCAGCTCATCGGAAGGTTCCAGACCCGACATCAAGGTCACGTAGGCATAGATGCCCTGCCCCTTAATATCATGTGGATACCCAACCACTGCGGCCTCGGCTATGCTCGGGTGAAGAACCAGAGCACTTTCCACTTCGGCGGTACCCATACGGTGGCCAGAGACGTTCAGTACGTCATCCACACGGCCGGTAATCCAGTAGTGTCCATCTTCGTCGCGTCGGGCACCGTCACCGGTAAAGTAGTAACCGGGGAAGGCGGAAAAATAGGTTTCCTGATACCGCTTCATATCGCCATAGACGCCGCGAATCTGAGAGGGCCATGAAGATTTGATGGCCAGATTTCCTTCACCGGGGCCCTCGACAAGCTTGCCGTCAGCATCCAGCAGCACGGGTTCAACGCCAAAGAACGGAACAGTGGCACAGCCGGGTTTCATCTCAATGGCACCGGGCAGCGGTGTCAGCATATGAGCACCGGTTTCTGTCTGCCACCAAGTGTCGACAATGGGGCAACGCGAATCGCCGACGACCTTGTAATACCACTCCCAGGCTTCGGGATTGATGGGTTCTCCCACGGTACCGAGTACTCGCAGTGAACTACGATTGGTTTTGGTAACAAAATCATCACCCGCGCCCATTAGTGCACGAATCGCTGTCGGTGCAGTGTAAAAAATATTGACCTTGTGCTTATCGACGACCTGCCAAAACCGGGAGGCATCAGGATAGGTAGGTACACCCTCAAACATCAGGGTAATAGCACCATTGCAAAGCGGACCGTACACAATATAGCTATGGCCCGTCACCCAACCCACATCGGCTGTACACCAATACACATCCCCTTCTTTGTAGTCAAAGACATACTTGTGGGTCATGGCGGCCTGCAGTAAGTAACCACCCGTTGTGTGTAGCACACCCTTGGGCATGCCGGTCGAGCCCGAGGTATAAAGAATAAACAAGGGATCTTCTGCGTCCATGCTCTCGGGTTCACAGAAATCTGATGCATCGGCCAGGGCCTCTTGATACCAGATATCACGCCCTTCGTGCCAGCCGATAGCGCCGCCGGTATGTTTCACCACTAAACAGGTGTGTACATTTGGGCAGTGTTCCAGCGCCTTGTCGGCATTGGCCTTGAGCGGAATGGATTTACCTCCTCGCAACCCCATGTCGGCGGTAATGACCGCCTGGCAATCGGAATCTGAAATTCGGTCTTTCAGTGCTTCTGGAGAAAAGCCGCCAAATACCACGGAGTGGACAGCACCGATTCGTGCACAGGCTAACATGGCATACACCGCCTCGGGGATCATCGGCATATAGATACAGACTCTATCGCCCTTTGCGACACCGCGGCTCTTGAGAACATTCGCCAGTTTATTGACGTGTTGACTCAACTGATTGTAGGTAATGTTGTTGCTATAAGACGGGTTATCCCCCTCCCAGATAATCGCTGTCTGCTCGCCACGAGTGTCGAGATGACGGTCAATACAGTTGACAGTCACATTCAACTTCCCACCAGTAAACCAGCTCGCTTCACCGCTGTGAAAATCAAAGCTGTTAACATTAGTCCAGGGTTGATCCCAGTCGAGAAATTTTTCCGCCTCCTCTGCCCAGAAATTATCTGAGTCTTCTATCGATCGACGGTACATTTCCTGATAAGTGTCAGCATCGATATGTGCTTCCTTGGCAAAACTTTCAGGAATGGGGTGAACATGTGCATGAGACATGGAAGCCTCCCTTGTTTAACATTATTTGTGGGGTTCGAGATTTGTTAGTTTCAGATTAATTGAAATGACGCCTGGCATCCATTCGACCTTTGCATAATATGCCCACCTCCTTTTCATACTCAGCATTTATTTTATCGACACAATGTGGCGCAAGTCAGAAGGGTGGGAGCCAAATCGGTAACGAGTTTGAGCCAGGAATAATTCGGCCGTGGAAACGGCATCTATCAGTGCATTATGGGCTGAATAATCTGGCAGGTTATACCGCCTGCGACAGTCGCCAAGACGCAAGCTTTCGCTCCCCCTCGCCATCCCCGTTCTTTGGAGCCTTTGATCTTCCAATGCCATCGTATCCACCACCGGCACGTAGAGCGAGGAATTATATAACCCCCGACATGCCTGCTCCAGAAAGGACAGATCTAACTGGGCACAGTGTAATACCATCACCCTCCCCTTAAGGGCGTCCAACAGAAGGCCAAGTGCCTCTGCCAAGGGTGTCGCCTGATCAATATCCTTGTCGTGAATACCGTGGATAACGGCGCTCTGCCCCACCCCCTGATCGCTACTGACATAAATATGTCGCGCGCCATTTAGTACCACTCTCTGGTCGATTACCGGCACAAAACCAATACTCAGGATATGATCATCCGATGCATTTAGGCCGGTCATTTCAAGGTCTACGGCCAAATACTCGACCTGGCGGTAATCGGTACGCAACGAGGGAAATTCGGACTGCAAGTAATCCCGCATGACGGAATTCTGACAACGGTGGAGATAGCGCTGCTGCTTGAGTTTTACGATCCAGTCAGCACCACGAAAAAACATAATCACATCAGCCCGCGAGTGAACTTCACTCTTAGCGCCGCCTGGGCGGACGCCACAACGGCAAAGGCATCTTTTAGTTGGTGCCGAGATAAAGAAGACAGTGTTAAAGGGTCGAGGTGATTATCGGGCACCTTCCCGACTTTCAAAAGCTCACCCTGATGCACCAAGCGTAACCGGGAGATAAATTCATGGGCATCTATCAGGTTGCGGGCGTCCTTCAGTGTCAGTAATTTTTTAGCCGCGGCTTCTGTCAGGCGATCCAGGGTATGTATTTGGTCCGTTCCAAATGACAGCGCATAAATTCGGGCGATATCGTTAATCGGCATGATGCCTCGCAGCTTCATGTCGAATGTATTTTTGTGCTCACCACTGCGGTCCACCACAAAACTCTTGAAAAACCCCATGGGAGGAGTGAGTTTGAGCGCATTGGCCGTAAGGTTGGCGAGAAAGATTTCATTTCCGCTGGCGGCGTCACACACCGTTTTTTGTAAATCGTGAAACAACGTTTGATCACCATAAATACAGCGCATATCGAAAAAGATACTGGCGTGCATTAATGCCTTGGATGACGGCTGATTAATCCAGCGAAGAAATTGTTTTTTCCAGCCCACCAACGGCTGGCGCCACGTATCTGTTTTGGCCATTACCTCACCGGGGCAATAGCAGTAGCCGCAAACATCGAGGCCGTCATTCACGTAGGTGGCCAGGGCTTTAAAATAAACATCATCATCGTGAGTCATGGCATCGCCGACCAACAAACCATTATCCTGATCCGATATAGCCGTCTGATCCTGCCGCCCCTGTGAACCAAAGGCCAGCCAGGCAAACGGCACGGGAGGTTGACCTAATTGATCGATTGCCTGCTCTAATAGCTGTCGAGTCAATGCATCGGTTACTGTGGTTAGCAATCTGCCAATTTGATCCGCGCTGGCCTCTGCACGAATCAAACTCCGCAATAGCTCGGGGATATCCCTGGATATTTTTTTCAACCCCTCCACTGTTCTCTGTCGGCCAATTTCACTGATGAGAAAGACCGGGTCAGATTTTTGTGATTTCACTAAATCAGTGGCGGTCATCATGGCTATTGGCTCGCCATTCTCCGTCACTGGCAGGTGATGAATATTGTGTTCCGTCATTAGCAACATCGACTCAAACACCAGGCTTTCAGATGCGACACTAATGGTGTCGCGGGTCATGACGTCGGATAACACTGAGTCGGTCGGTCGGCCTTCGGCAATGACACGCACTCGCATATCTCGGTCGGTGACCAAACCACAAAGTTTATTATCCTCGTCGACCACCATCACGGAGGAGACTCTTTTTTCAGTCATCAACCGCGCCACGTCTGCCACGGTTTCGTGAGTTTTAGCGGTAACAGGATCATAGGTAGCGAGATCTCTCACGCGCAGGGTTAACTGGTAGTTTTGCTCGCGAAACCGCACTGCGTGATGCAACCGTTTAGCATGCGCTTGATTAAAGAAGCGGTCAAAGGGGCGGCTTGCAGAACGTAGTTTCTGGAACGTTCCTTCATCAAGCTCATACAGCAACCCATCCTCAATGACGACTAACTTATTGGTAATAGCATCCCCGGTTAACAACGATGGGTAGCCAAAGTAACCGCCGGGTTCAACCCGATCCAACAACTGGCCCTCATTGTCTCGAACCTCAAAAGCACCACTGCGCACGACATACAACTGGGGATTGGAGTAATCGAGAATGTCTGTTGTCTCTCCGGCACGGTAATACGCAATTTGAACTTGTGCCGCAGCCTGTGTCAGTTGTTTTTCAGTCAACTGGTCAAACGGCGTGTTCTGGGAAAGAAAATCTCTAACCGCGGCCACTTCTACGCTAACAGTCATATCCACGCCACCCTGAATCATCAGTAAATAAGAATAACATCAACAGATTAACTTAACGTTAGCCCGCGGATATGACTTGCCGCAATTAGGCGAAGGTAGAAGAGTCATTATCAATATAAAAAAAAGGCCGCCCATCGGGCGGCCAACTGCTATAGAGACAAACAATGAAGCATTAGTGTCCCTGGGCTTCACCTGAGCCTTTAGGGTAACGCAAGCTCTCCACCAGATCTTGAATATACTCTGGTGCATCGCCAGTCATTTTCTGTACCGCAAAGGCCACGATAAAGTTAACGATCATACCCAGAGTACCGATACCTTCTGGTGAAATTCCAAACCACCAGTTCTCTGGCATATTCGCACCAGGGTTGATGAACTTGAAGTAGATGATATAGGAGGCGGTAAATCCAATACCGGATAACATACCCGCAATTGCGCCCTCTTTATTCATCCTTTTATAGAAGATACCTAAAATAATGACCGGGAAGAAACTCGACGCTGCCAGGCCAAAGGCAAACGCCACCACCTGTGCCACGAAGCCCGGTGGGTGAATACCGAGGTAGGCGGCCACCGCGATACCACATCCCGCAGCAATACGTGCGTACATGAGTTCCTGTTTATCGCTAATATCCGGCATTAAATTCCGTTTCAGTAGATCGTGTGAAATTGACGTAGAAATCACCAACAACAACCCGGCCGACGTAGACAGCGCTGCTGCAACACCACCAGCAGCCACCAGGGCAATAACCCAGGCAGGTAGATTGGCAATTTCAGGGTTGGCCAATACCATGATGTCGCGGTCAATTTTCATCTCGTTGCGATCATCACCGGAATAGAACATACGGCCATCTTCGTTTTTGTCTTCCCACGTGATCAGTCCGGTTTTTTCCCAGTTACTGATCCAGCTTGGAGCACCTTCGTAGGCAACACCCGCACTATCGGGACCGTTAATGGTTTCAATCATGTTCATACGAGCGAATGAAGCAACTGCTGGTGCAGTGGTATAAAGAATGGCAATAAAGACCAGAGCCCAGCCTGCTGAACGACGAGCATCAGCGACATTTGGCACCGTAAAGAAACGCACAATCACATGGGGCAAGCCTGCGGTTCCCACCATCAGGGCAAAGGTGATAAAGAACACATCAATCATGCTCTTGTTCCCCGATGTGTATTCCGTAAACCCGAGTTCCGTCGATAACCCATCCAGCTTATCGAGCAGGTAAGTACCAGAGCCATCGGCTAATGTATCACCAAATCCAAACTGTGGTACGGGGTTGCCAGTAACCAAAATAGAGATAAATACGGCGGGAACGAGATAGGCAAAAATCAGCACGCAGTATTGAGCGACCTGTGTATAGGTAATGCCTTTCATGCCACCGAGTACGGCGTAGAAAAACACAACACACATACCAAGAATGACACCGGTGGTGATATCCACTTCCAGGAAGCGAGAGAACACCACGCCAACACCACGCATTTGTCCCGCCACATAAGTGAATGACACAAAGATAGCGCAGATTACTGCCACGGTTCGAGCTGTCTGAGAATAGTAGCGATCACCAATAAAATCTGGCACCGTAAATTTGCCAAATTTTCTTAGATAAGGAGCCAAACACAGCGCCAGCAGTACATAACCACCAGTCCAGCCCATGAGATAAACACCACCGTCATATCCCATGAATGAGATTAGCCCGGCCATGGAAATAAACGATGCGGCTGACATCCAGTCTGCTGCAGTAGCCATACCATTAGCAACTGCCGGTACACCACCACCTGCGACATAAAACTCTTTGGTGGATCCAGCACGAGCCCAGATAGCAATACCGATATACACCGCAAACGAAATGCCGACAAGTAAAAAAGTCCAAGTTTGAATACCCATGATGAGACTCCTCAGTCGTCTTCGTGAACGTCGTATTTACGGTCGAGTGCTTTCATTTTTGCCACATAGACAAAAATCAGTACCACAAATACATAAATGGAACCTTGCTGGGCAAACCAAAAGCCGAGCTTGAAGCCAAACAGCGGGATGCTGTTCAGCGGCTCAACCAACAGAATGCCAAACCCGAATGAAACGGCAAACCAGATTACTAGCAGAGTCAGCAGCAAACGCAGATTCTCTTTCCAGTA
>DFBC01000023.1:2768-3355 GCA_002367235.1 Cellvibrionales bacterium UBA3090 | reverse complement strand
TAGAGGTGTATTTCACAATCCACCGAATGCTGAGCCGATACCCAATGGACCACGCCCTTGGGTTTAATCTCGTCGGCCGGATCTTGCCCCAACGTATCGGGTATCAGGCTGGCATTGACCTGTACCACTGCCCCCGCATCATCTTTCACATAATCGTCAGCTTCAATCACATAACCATTGCGCAATCGGATACGTTTACCGGGTGCCAGCTTTTTCTTAAATTTCTTGCTGTACTCTTCCTTAAAGTCCTCTACATCGATATAGATTTCCCGAGTAAACGGCAGGGTTCGCTCACCCATATCCAGGTCGGGGTGCCGTGGAACCGTCAACTGCTCCAGATGATCCTCTGGCAAGTTGGTAATGACCACTTTCAATGGACGCAATACCGTCATCGCCCTGGGCGCATGCTTATTAAGCTCATCCCGAATAAAGTGTTCCAACTGAGACATGTCCACCATGCCGTCCGTTTTTGCCACCGCCAGACTATCGCAGAAATTGCGAATGGCGACAGCGGGCACGCCGCGACGACGCAGCCCTGAAATAGTGGGCATACGGGGATCATTCCAGCCATCCACATGGCCCTCGTC
>DFBC01000023.1:483-2630 GCA_002367235.1 Cellvibrionales bacterium UBA3090 | reverse complement strand
ACGCCCTCAATGGCATCTTCCTGACCGTGGGCAAAGTCATAGGCGGGATAAATATTCCAGGCATCTCCGGTGCGGTGATGAGCGGCCTTTTTAACCCGATACATCACCGGATCGCGGAGGCTGACATTGGGAGAGGCCATATCAATTTTGGCGCGCAAGGTCATCTTGCCCTCATCAATCTCACCGTTTTTCATCTGCTCCAGAAGCGCCAGATTTTCTTCTACCGGGCGCTCGCGATAAGGGCTGTCTTTGCCCGGCTCGGTCAACGTGCCACGGTATTCCCGCATTTGCTCAGCATTTAATTCGCAGGCGTAGGCCTTTCCTTCACTTATGAGGTATTGCGCCCACTCATAGAGCTGACCGAAATAATCAGAGGCGTAACGCACCTCGCCACTCCACTGAAAGCCAAGCCACTTTACATCCTCGATAATCGCGTGAACATATTCGTCCTCTTCCTTTTCAGGATTCGTATCATCGAAGCGCAGATGACAGTCGCCGCCGTACTGTTGCGCCAAGCCAAAATTCACGCAAATGGATTTAGCGTGACCAATGTGCAAATAACCGTTAGGTTCCGGGGGGAAGCGGGTGACAACCTTATCGACGACCCCGGCCTCAAGGTCACTACTAATTGTCTGCTGAATAAAATTGAGCGGTTTGTTATCGTCTGCCATACTGCCGGCCCTACTGGGCGCTTCTCCATGAATAAGAAACAGGTTAATAAAAAGGAGCGGAATTATAGCCCTCAGGCTGTTGCGTATAAACCATTGATAGTTCAGATAAACAAGTTTCCGCCTGTCTACCCCTGATTCTTACCCATAAAACAAACGGAATACGAAAAAAGGCTTATGACCCAGCTTATCAAGCAGCCGAATGCGCGAGCCATTCTCTATTTACAGTTGAGCCTATTCTCTTTTCTGGTAGGAGACTCCCTGTTAAAACTGCTGTTTCAAAAGCTGCCCACCGGTCAGCTAATCTGCCTGCGAACCTTTGCCTCACTGCTGGTACTGCTGGTCTTTATGGCAGCCACGGGTCGGTTGCCATTATTGAAAGTCAGCAAGCCGCTTCATCACGTACTGCGCAGCCTGTTTTTTACCATCGTCAGCATGGGTTACTACCTGGCCGTCAAATTTTTTCCGCTCAGCGCCCTGGCAACCGCGCTGGCGGGGGCACCCATCATCATATCGGCCATATCACCACTAATACTTAAAGAGCACGCCAACAAAGTTCAATGGATCGCCACCATCACGGGGTTTATCGGTGTTTGTCTGGTACTGAAACCCGACATCAATGAACTGAGCTGGACTTACCTGGCCCTGCTGAGCCTGCCCTTTTCCTACGCCACCATGATTTTATGGGGCAAGTATCTCTCCAAAACCGAGTCGGACTGGGCGTTAAATTTCTACCAGTTTATCCCGCTACTGATCATCAGCGCTGTTTGGCAGCAAGATCAGTGGATTATCCCAAGCGCCATGCAACTCGGCATCACCCTGTTGTCCGGTGCCGCCGCATCTGTGGGGTTCATGCTGTTAATCGTCGCCTTTCGAATCGGAAAACCCGTCATTATTGCCCCCTTTGAATACAGCTATATTTTGATGGCGTTAGTGGCAGACATCCTGTTCTGGCACTTTTATCCGGATATCTGGCTCTGGCTGGGCATTGGCCTGATTATAACTTGCGGCGTGGTGCAAGGGTGGCAGGCGCGCCTGGAACCACCAACCATCACCCCACACCTGCGACCAGAAGACACCCATAGCCCATAATCGACCCCGGCTCGCTCATCGGCATTGATAAACCCCCTCCGATCGGCAGAACAGTTCAAATTGGCCGCCGAAAAACGTAACATAGGCGCTTTCCATTTTCTGATAGTTACAGGATCACACTGAAATGATTACCCTGCACACCAACTTTGGCGACATTAACGTTGAGCTGGACTTTGAAAAAGCTCCAGTATCCGCTGCAAACTTCCTTCAATACTGCCGCGACGACTTCTACAACAATACAATTTTTCACCGTGTTATCGATGGCTTCATGATTCAGGGTGGTGGATTCACCGCCGACATGCAGCAAAAAGATGGCAACGACCCCATTGAAAATGAAGCCGACAACGGCCTCAGCAACGAGATTGGCACACTGGCCATGGCTCGCAC
>DFBC01000023.1:0-361 GCA_002367235.1 Cellvibrionales bacterium UBA3090 | reverse complement strand
AACCGGCAGCTCTGGCTACCACCAGGACGTACCACAAGAAACGGTTGAAATCCAAAATGTTACAATCAGCGATGCCTATTCTGATAAGTAACTGCGATAAATAACCGACCGTTAATAAACCGTGGGGCAATCACTATGTTACATACTCTTTGCCTCACGGGTTCTCGCTAACCCATGCCCACATTACTGATCTCTGACCTTCACCTATCTCCCGAGCGCCCCGCCGTTACCCAGGCTTTTTTTGAATTCCTCGAACACCAAGCCCGCGAAGCCAGTGCGCTGTATATTCTGGGCGATCTGTTTGAAGCCTGGATTGGTGACGACGACCCAACAAAGTTGGCTAGATCCGTCATCTCGGCCC
>DFBC01000152.1 GCA_002367235.1 Cellvibrionales bacterium UBA3090 | reverse complement strand
AAAATAGCGTCTGGTTGATCCACTTAGTTACTATAGGGCGGTGTGATGGTACTGCTATGAAGTTGGGGTCATATTTTATTTATAGTGACTTTGGATGTTCTATCTTTTTGTGGCTTGATGATACCTACAGGCAGAAGAGGGGAAACAGGAGAGAAATTTTGCCCCAGAGAACCTGGGGCAGTCGGTCATTTAATGGGTTAATCAATCAGTCCGAATTTTTTGTCGAGAATCTCAATAATTTCTGACTTGGGATTTTCCGATAGCCCAAGTTTTTCACCGATAATTTTTTCTGCAATGGAGACGTAAGTTTTGGAAACCTCCATCAGCACGGCTTCCGGCAGGGCATTATCTCTGGCCAGGGCTTGGCGCTCATCCATGCGGTCTTTGTTGAGCAAGATATCCGGGTCAGGGAAGTGGTTGAGTAGCAGTTGGCGAAAGCTCTCTTTGGAGTTTTCCACGACCCTTCCATCGCGGTAGCTGGGGCCATCCCAAATGCGGGAAGAGTCGGGGGTGCCCACTTCGTCCATGTAGATCAGTTTTTCATTCCCGGTTTTATCGGTGACGTAACCAAACTCGAATTTGGTATCCACGAAAATCTGGTCCAGCTTGGCCAGCTCGTCGCTGATAACGTCAAAGCCTTCTTTTAACAGTTTTTCGTAGAGGTCGATGTCTTCCTTGGCGCTGAAGTTAAAGGCTTCCACATTGTTTTCGATGTCAGTGCGGGTGATGTTGACATCGTCGGCTTCGGGCACACCGGGAAGCCCTTTGAGAATACCCTTGGTGGAGGGTGTGATCAGCAGCTCTGGTAGCTTTTGGTCTTTTTTCAAATCGTCCGGCAGTTGAATACCACAGAAATCACGTTCACCTTTGGCATAAGAGCGCCACATCGAGCCGGTAATATACTGGCGGCAGATGGCTTCAATCATCACCGGTTTGGCTTTTTGAACGATCCACACAAAGGGGTGGGGGATTTCCAGAATATGGCTGTCGGCCAACCCCTGTTCACGGAAAAGTCGGAACCAATGGTTAGAGATAGCATTCAGTGCCGCGCCCTTACCGGGAACCCCGTTCATGCCGCCTTCTCCGTGCCAGATACAATCAAAGGCAGAGATGCGGTCGCTGATGACCATAATCGCTAGTGGTGCATCGGCGGCGACATCGTAGCCTCGCTCCCTTATTAGGCGCTGGCTATCTTCGGGTGTGAGCCAGTACACGGAGCGAACCTTGCCGCTGTGAACTGGACGGTCAGTTCGGATGGGTAAATCGTTATTAACGGCCAGTACTTTGTCGGCAAGGTTCATGGCAAACCATCCTTTGTGGAATGATGTTGTGGTCAGCGCCCCTGAGTGATTCAGTGGGCCGGGTTAATTTAAGGCGAAGAATTCTACCAGATAGCGTATGGGTTGCCACGCTTTTACCAATGCAACCCTAGTGTATGGCGCAGTTGGTTTTGCTAGTTGCTACGGGGTTAACTCGGCTTGATGGCATACTTGCCGCTACCCAGAAGAGCGATGGTCAGTGCACCAAATAAATAAAGCCCTTGAAGCTCCAGAGCCCAGCCACCGTGATTGGTAAGCTGGAGGAGTTGATGGCTGTGAACCAGTATGACAGCAAAGACCATATTGATGACCACCAGCAAAGCGCCGGTTCGTGTATTGAAACCAAAGATAATCATCAGTGGACCAAGCACCTCGCCTAAGTAGACCGCATAGGCCAGCAGCGATGGCAGGCCTATATCAGACAGGTTTTGGCCGATATGTTCGAGCGTTCCCGGGTTTATGATTTTGGCGGTTCCGTGCAGTAAAACCAGAATACCGACGGTTAAACGCAGAAGTAATTTTGCTATGGCTTCTTTCTGAAACATGCGGCTATCCATACAGATTTAAAATGATTATTTTTATCATAGCAGCAGTTGTTGTTGTGCAGAACACAGGACTATTTTGTGGGCGGCGGCGATGGGTTATTTCTATTGGGTGATGAGAGGGCATGTCTTGGTCGGGAACATCCTTCAATGTATCATGTCGGCCTTGTTATAAGTGACTCGTCGCCTCGTCAGGCGCTTTATGGAGATCGGGAATGATTATCAAACCAAGAGTTCGTGGCTTTATGTGTATTACTACCCACCCAGTGGGCTGTGAAGCCAATGTAAAAGCACAGATTGATTACATTAAAGCTCAGGCGCCAATAGATGGGCCTAAGCGTGTGCTGGTTATTGGTTCTTCCACGGGCTACGGATTGGCGGCGCGTATTGGTGCTGCATTTGGGGGCGGAGCCTCTACGCTAGGTATATTCTTTGAAAAAGAGGGTACCGAAAAGAAACCGGGTACTGCGGGTTGGTATAACTCTGCGGCTTTTCACAAGTTTGCCGAAGCAGAAGGCTTGTACGCCAAGAGCATCAATGGTGATGCTTTTTCCGATGAGATTAAGCAAAAGACAATAGAAACCATCAAAGCTGATCTTGGGCAGGTTGATTTAGTGATCTACAGCCTGGCGTCGCCTCGCCGTCAACACCCGAAAACCGGTGAAGTCTTTAACTCTACCTTGAAGCCGATTGGCAAAGATGTGACTTTGCGGGGTATCAATACCGACAAGGAAGAGATTCAAGAATTTAGTCTTGAAGCTGCCAGTGATGAAGATATTTCCAATACTGTTGCGGTGATGGGTGGCGAAGATTGGCAGATGTGGATGGATGCGCTGAGTGAAGCTGGTGTCCTGTCTGAAGGCGCTAAAACAACGGCATTTACCTATGTGGGTGAAAAAGTCACCTGGGATTTATATTGGGATGGCACCATCGGTCAGGCCAAGAAAGATCTGGACAAGAAAGTTATTGGTATTCGAGAAAAATTGGCCGCTTCAGGTGGCGATGCTCGGGTCTCTGTATTAAAGGCTGTGGTCACTCAGGCCAGTTCTGCAATTCCCATTATGCCCTTGTACCTGTCGCTGTTGTTCAAGGCGATGAAGGAAGATGGTAGTCACGAGGGGTGTATCGAGCAGCTTTATCGCCTCTACACCGAATGCCTCTACAGCGATACTCCTCGCCTAGATGAGGAAGGCCGTCTTCGCGTTGATGAGTTGGAGCTTCGCCCTGAAATTCAAGATAAGGTGGCAGAAGCCTGGTCACAGATTACGACAGAGAACCTTGCCGAGCTGACCGACTTTCAGGAATACAAACATGAGTTTCTGAATCTGTTTGGGTTTGACATCGAGGGCGTTGACTACGATGCCGATGTAAACCCCGTGGTCGAAATAAAGAATCTAGTTTAATTACAGTGGATTCAAGGAAGGCATCCCGCGTGCAGCGGCGATGCCTTTTTATTGCCAGAAAATTTTCAGTAGTGTGCTGACGAGCGATGAATTGCGTTAAATATTGAATTCCTATTACTCAGTCTCTATAACTAATATATGGACACAACAGCACATACACTTACTACATTGTTTGACCAGTTAGGATTGCCATCTCAGGATAGTGCAATTGAGCAATTTATAGCTGCCCACAAGCCCTTAGGTGATGATTTGAATCTGCTGGAGGCTGAATTCTGGTCTGATGGCCAGCGGGCCTTTCTCCAGGAGTCGCTTGCTGAGGATTCGGACTGGGCCGAAGTGGTCGATCAATTAGATTCATTGCTAAGAGCATAGGCTGTGAAGTTGAAAAAATAAGTTTTCTGTAACATTTTGCGAATCGTCCCTTTTCTGTGTCATCCCCCTTATAATGCGTTTTCTTATTCTATTGGTTTCTTGCGTTAAATATGTCGTACATCGTCTTGGTGAATCATGAGTAACAACCATCAATTTCAGCGGGCATATCTGCACCCACGTTATTGGCTTACATGGTTGGGGTTGGGCTGTTGGTGGTTGCTGGTGATGCTGCCCTATCCCGTCATTATGTGGCTTGGGCGCCAATTAGGTGCCCTCATGTACAGGGTGGGGGGATACCGCAAGCAAATAGCAGAAATAAATCTGAAACTCTGCTTTCCCGATATGGATGAGCAGCATCGTCAGCAATTGTTGCGCGATAATTTTGACAGTTATGGTATTGCATTTTTTGAAGTAGGTATGGCCTGGTGGTGGCCTACCGAACGCTTAAATAAGCTGATCCAACTAGAGGGGCTAGAGCATATTGACGCATTGCAAGGGCGTGGAGCCCTATTGATGGCGATTCATTACACGACCCTTGAAATTGGCGCCTCAACCTTATCTTCTGTGCGTTCAATCGATGGCATGTACCGGCCACATAAAAATGCTGTTTATGATTATGTTCAGAGCAAGGGGCGACGTGTGCGTGATCCCGCGGGTGTTGTGTATCCCCGAGAGGATGTTCGAGGTATGTTCAAAGCTCTGCGTCAGGGGCGGATCATCTGGTATGCCCCGGATCAGGATTATGGTCGGAAGCAAAGCGTCTTCGCCAACTTCTTTGGTGTGACGGCCGCATCGGTTACGGCAACTGCGCGTTTTGCAAAAATTGGCAATGCTGCAGTATTGCCATTTTCCCATGTGCGGCTACCCAATAATCAAGGCTATCGCGTCACAGTGCATGCTCCGTTGGAAAATTTCCCGACGGGTGATGATGTGGCCGATGCCGAAATAGTAAACCGTAAGATAGAGGCGTTTATCTTGGAGCAGCCCGATCAATATATGTGGGTTCATCGTCGTTTTAAAACGCGCCCCGAGGGTGAGTTACGCCCTTATCCCCTAAAGAAAAAATAAAAAGCTGTGGTCTATCGGTAAGGCGAGCTAATGCTTGTGCCGCCTGACGTGGGTAAGTACCATTACGCCTTCATAAATTTTGACAAACATTGAGGTTTTAGATGATCACCGGAAGTATTGTTGCTCTGGTAACCCCTATGATTCCAGGCAGTCTGGAAGTGGACTGGGACGGCCTTAAGCGTTTGGTTGAGTGGCATATTGAGCAGGGTACCAATGCCATTGTGGCTGTGGGTACCACGGGTGAGTCACCAACATTGGATGTGCAAGAGCACATGGCGACGATTGCCGCGATCGTAGAAGATGCCAATGGTCGTGTTCCTGTGATTGCCGGCACTGGTGCAAACTGCACTCGCGAGGCCATAGAGTGGACTCGTAGAGCTCAGCAAGCGGGTGCCGATGCCTGTTTACTGGTAGCTCCCTATTATAATAAGCCTACTCAAGAAGGGCTTTACCTGCATCACAAAGTTATTGCTGAGGCAGTGGATATTCCTCAAATTCTCTACAATGTACCGGGTCGAACGGCCTGTGATATGCTGCCCGAGACAGTTTTTAGGTTGGCCGAAATCCCCAATATTATTGGTATTAAAGATGCCACTGGCGATTTGACGAGAGCTCGTGAATTGATTGATTCCTGCCCCGAGGACTTCGCGATTTATTCCGGTGATGATGGCACGGCGTTGGAATTAATTTTGATGGGTGGCCATGGTGATATATCAGTGACGGCAAATGTGGCACCTAAGTTGATGGCAGAGATGTGTCGTTTAGGTTTGGCTGGAGAGGCTGAGAAGGCAAGAGAAATCAATCAGCGCCTCGAGCCGGTTCACAATGCCATGTTTGTTCAATCCAACCCAATTCCTGTGAAATGGGCAGTAGCCGAAATGGGGTTGATGCAACAAGCCATTCGTTTACCTCTTACAGAGTTGTCGCCTATGTTTCATGCACAAGTTACAGAAGCTTTAAAACAAGCTGGTCTGTTGAATAGATAGCAAGCGCGTAGAATCGGAGTACGATAAATGATGTCGAAGATAAAATTCGCGGTGGTGGTTCCTGTCGCATTATTTATTGTTGGTTGTGGCGATGTAGCGCTTCGCGACAGGAGCAATGAGTACCTCCACTCCCATGAGCTTCCCCCGATGGTGATTCCAGATGATAAGGATGATGCGGCTGTTGGGGAGCTGTATGCCATTCCTGATATTCCTGAAACGGGTGCTGTGACTTCCGATGTCTTTAGAGTTCCAAGACCTCAGCCCCTGTCAGAAAATTTATTTGAAGAAACCGTGACCATTCAGTCTTTTGGTGCAGATCGCTGGATTGCAATTAACAAGCCGCCTGCAGAGGTATGGCCAAGGATTCGCAATATTCTGACCCGTAGCGGTGTGCCTACAGCCAGAACCGACGCACCCCATGGTATTTTGGAAACAGGTTGGTTGCAGTTCAAAGACGACGACAGTAATAGCCATCGTTTTCGATTCACCATCACCCCTGGTGTTGGGATTAGCAGTACAGAAGTTCGGTTAATCCAGATGCAGGTTCCCCAGGGTACGGAGAGTCGTGCGGGTGAGTGGCCTCAATACTCTAGCAGTAGTGAGCGCGGCCAAGAATTTATGGAGATGACCTCCAATGCATTAGTGAGCGATATTAATAGTGGCAGTGTATCGCTACTGGCACAAAACATTGGCGGTGATTCAAAGGTAAAAATAGTAACCCAAGATCAACCCTATATATCAATGAAGCTAAGCTATGAGCGTGCTTGGTCTTCTGTTGTCCACTCTCTGTCACTTGGTGGATTCTCTGTTGTGGATAAAGACCAATCATCAGGGCTGGTGATCGTTGATTTCAATGAAGCGCCGAATATAGATGAGAATAAAACCTTATTTGAAGCACTGATCGGTTTTACTACCGAGGTTAAAGAAACGGAAGCGGTTAATTACCAAGTATCGGTTAGCGAAAGTGATGAGGCTATAGAAGTGCGTATTAGCAACAAACAAGACAGCAGTCTTGATCGTGCGCTGGCTATGAAGTTGTTGAGAATCATTCGGACCAATTTGTCCTGATTTATGCGGTTTAGCTCATTGGGGAGTGGTAGCAAAGGCAATGCTACCCTCGTCCATGCAGGTAATACGCTTATTCTGATTGATTGCGGTTTTTCTATTCGTGAAACAGAGAAGCGGCTTTCCAGGCTTGGAATAGCGGCCCAAGACCTTACTTCGGTACTGGTGACCCACGAACATTCGGACCATCTAAGAGGCGTTCTGCCTCTGGCAAAAAAGCATCGGCTGACAGTAAAAATGACAGCGGGTACCTTTCGATCGTTGAAGGGTGTTCCCGACGTTAATATAGAGCTCATAGATAGCCATCACAGCTTCGAGGTCGGATCGGTGAGGGTTACACCGGTATCAGTCCCTCACGATGCGCGAGAACCCATTCAGTACGTTCTGAGGTATGCAGGGTTAACTCTGGGTGTTCTTACCGACTTGGGGAGCATCACACCCCATGTGGTCGACAGTTATCAATGCTGCGATGCACTGTTGTTGGAGTCGAATCACGATCAATCCATGTTGGCGAATGGTTCTTATCCAGCCTCTTTAAAAGAGCGTGTGGCTAGTGATTGGGGACATTTGAATAACTCACAGGCTCTTGCTCTATTACAGCAGTTGAAACTGGAACAATTGCAACAGTTGGTGCTCGGTCACATCAGTGAAAAAAATAATAGCCTGGATTTGATTCGATCGATGATGTCAGAGATGGAGGAGCGGCTGGCCGCTGTCCACTATGCAAGCCAGGATCAGGATGGGCTCTGGTTTCAGATACAGGCTTAAGTGCTAGGAATTTGGTTCTAACGCGCTAGTCCTCTCGAATTTTCATACCTTTTTCCCCTAAAACGGGCATGTGCATTGCTCTCGGCTTGCGGCCTGTCTCGTCCATATCAGCATTGTGTTGTTGGTCAATTATGCAATATTTAATTTTCAGTGGGCTGGGTTGTCCACAATTAGACCGATTACCTTAAATAAATTATGGGAATGCTTTGTAAGTCATTGATATTTTGATCGAGCTTTCATAACATGTTGATTTTTAAGGGTATTTACATAGTGGTTAAAAAATAACCATTTTGCTCGCATAGCCCGATTGAGTGGAGTTGAGCGAGTTTTATTAAAGTAATGCACAAAGTTATCCACAGATTTTGTGGGTAACTTTGTTGAGAGAAGAGAATAAAATTGTCAACCAATATCAACGTAAAACGTTTACTTTTCACAGTGTGCGGGAAGGTTGACGGAATTACCGACTTGTTTGGCGAGGAGCCGGCCATCAGCACAGGAGAGCTGAGGGTTTTTTTCAAGGTTGACGATAACAAGGTGTTGAAGAAACAGTAGGGGTTTAATTTCAACCAGATTGTTCTGGTTAAAGTTGATATGAGAAAGGCCAGTGAAAATTTCTAGCCCAGTCAACTTCTCAATGCCTGCACTGGAGCAGTTAAGTTGGGTCAACTGGTTAGGGCTGGTGACATTATTATCGATAATGGCTTGTTTGACGCAATTATCTAGTGCAGCATCAGATATTTTGTAGTCATTAAAAAGGCTAGGTGGACTAAAGATTGGCTGTTCGTTAAGTGTGTAGGTGTAATTGTTACAGCCGGTTGATATCAAGCAAATAAGGGCAAGCAAAAGGTAGATGTAGTTTTTCATAGTACGGCAGGCCATGGTTACACTGAATGGTTAGCATTAAATGTGATATAACGCCTTGCAAAGATCATTGCGTTCATCAAAATAAGGGTTATTCGTTTTTATTATTATAGGTTGTTAAAGCTCATAACGTTATTACAGTGTTCATTAAGAGGATATGACATGAAGAAGTTCCTAATAGCAATTGTTGTTTTTGGCTTGGTTGGGTGTATGTCGACAGACCCTTATACGGGGCAGCAAAAAGTTAGCAATACCGCAAAAGGTGCAGGTATTGGTGCTGTCACAGGTGCTCTTATTGGTGTGGCAACCTCCAGTGATGAAGATCGTGGAAAAGGTGCTCTCATTGGTGCCGCATCCGGCGCTGCCGTGGGTGGAGGTATTGGTTTCTATATGGATCGTCAAGAGGCTGCACTAAGGGCCAAGCTTGAAGGTACCGGCGTTCGTGTCGTGCGCGAGGGAGATAATATTAGATTAGTTATGCCAAGCAGTATCACCTTTGGTGTTGACCGATACGAAGTACGCCCAGAGTTTTATGGCACGCTAGAGTCGGTGGCGATTGTTTTAAAAGAATTTAATAAGACAAATATTAGGATAGCCGGACACACTGATTCTACGGGTAGTTCTGAATATAATCAGACCTTGAGTGAGCGTCGTGCCAGCAGCGTCGGTCAGCTGCTTATCTCCCAGGGCGTTGCCGGTGGAAGAATCTGGACGACAGGTTATGGCGAACGCTATGCCATCGCCAGTAATGACACAGCTTCAGGACGTCAGGCAAACCGTCGTGTAGAGCTCGAACTTGTCCCTATACAATCCTGATCAATCTGAATCTTTTTATATCGTTGCACGGCCCGGTTATGAGCACCGGGCCGAATTGCTTTCTGCTGACCTAAATTTCCCCCTGTTGCCATTTGGCGATATTGAGGACATCGATAGTGGCCTTTCTCTGGTCGTCGGTGAGCAGGGGCTATCTTTGCTGCAATTAGGGCCAAATGCTCCGGGCGCTGTACGCTGTGATTTTGTTACCGGAGCGACGAGGCATCGGCGCTTATACGGTGGAGGAAAAGGACAGGATATCGCCAAAGCAGTTGGCTTGAACCATAAAGGATTCAAGCCCGTTATCCTCGATTTGACCGCAGGTTTGGGGCGGGATAGTTTTGTTTTGGCATCCCTTGGTGCAACGTTACAGATGGTTGAGCGTCATCCGGTTGTGGCTGCATTACTCGAAAGCGGGTTGCATCGGGCGCGACAATCGTCAATGGAAGACCCTGAGTTGGCGAGCGTGGTGGCGCGTATGTGCCTGATTGAGCAGGAGGCTCAGTGCTATCTCGAGAATCTTGCCGAGGCAGATTTGCCGGATGTGATTTATCTTGATCCCATGTTCCCTCCAAGGGAAAAGTCCGGCAAGGTGAAAAAGGAAATGCAGCTGCTTCACCAGCTGCTGGGAAAGGAGGCTGATGACAATGAGAGGCTTTTGTCTCTGTCTCTGCAACGGGCCAATTATCGGGTAGTGGTCAAACGGCCAACGCATGCCCCCAGTCTGAAGGGGCCTGAGCCCGGTTATTCACTCCGGGGAAAATCCACCCGCTTTGATGTCTACCCGCTGCAAAAGCTACCCTGAAGGTTTTTGGCCAAATCGTTGTATTGGTTTACCACTCGTAACCAATAGCGATGACCCACTCTTCGTCGGCATGCCTCTGATCGTCTGAGGGCTCGCTGACATAGTCAAAATCGTAGCGTAACTCACTAAAGAGATTCCCCAGTAGTGGTAGCTTGATTCCGGTACTACTTTCCGTTTGGTTGTTGTTGATGTCATCCATCGCCCACAGCAGTTCGTGGTGATGGAACAGGGTCAATTTGCTACCGGGAACCGGCCAGTCCAGTTTTAAGCCCCAACGTCCCGCCAAGTCGTTATCGGAACCGTCTTCCGGCTGATGGGAGATTAGATACGCTGCACCCAGTTGCAGGTTAAAGTGCATCTGATTGTCCAGGTTGATGCGGTGTCCAATACCGGCACCCAACTCGTATTGTTCATCAATGGCATTAAATCGATCTTTTTCATAGCCAGCACGGGTATAGCTGAACCATTGCTGGTTAAAGTCGTAGTTGAGTTGGTAATTGCCCTCGTAGCGTTCATCCACAACCCCACCATCACTGGTTTCTGATTCCGCCAGTAATTCAACTTCATGACGAAAACGTTCCTGCAGCCAGTTGGCATTGAGGACAAAGTCGAGGTCAGAAGAATCTGTGTTGCCGTCCTTACGATTAAAGCTGAACTTCGCATCACCGCTAAATGCAGGTGGAGGCTCGATAGCCACCAACGTCGCCAGTGGTTGAATATCCCTGATACCATCAGAACAGTTTCGCTCAACGTTTTCACTCAGGTTTAGAGCGCAATTGTGGGCTGTCCCGTCGGGGGTCTTCACCTCGGGGATAACAGCGGTGGAGGTAAAATATGACACTTTTGATTTGGGAACATTGATTGTGCCCAGGTTGTCCGACTTCCAGATCACCTGTTTTTTATCCACGGCTTGCAATTCGCCATGGATAACATCGCCATTGCTCAGGGTGAGGGTGCCGGCCATTGCCAGCGAGCTGGTCAGGGGTAGTAAGACCGTTGCTGCGATGGACAACAATGAGTGGTAACGCATTCGTAACTCCTTGTAGCAGGTGCCCCTACAAAAGGTACCTGTGAAAATCTAACCTGAGCGGACACCGCTATTCAGAAAGGGCCGATTGTGATCGGCAGAAAGGTCGTTTAATTCGGTTAGCTAAGCAGTTTTTCCAGTATTCGTTGGTAAATGACACTGAGCTGATCGATATCTGCCACGCTGGCACACTCGTCTACTTTGTGTATGGTGGCATTGACAGGGCCAAGCTCCACGACTTGAGTACCAAAAGGAGCGATAAACCGTCCGTCAGAGGTACCACCTGCGGTAGAGAGCTCGGTGTTGAGACCGGTGATTTCCTGAATACTGGACACTATTGCATCTACCAGCTCGCCCTCAGCTGTGAGGAAGGGTTGTCCACTGAGGTGCCACTGGATCTCGTAGTCGAGGCAGTGTTTCTCCAAAATAGCCTCGGTACGTTCGCGAAGTTGCTGCTCGGTAACTTCTGTTGAAAACCGGAAATTAAAAACGATGTGAATACTGCCAGGAATGACATTGGTTGCACCAGTACCACCCTGGATATTGGAGACCTGAAAGCTCGTAGCCGGAAAGAAATCATTGCCGTTATCCCAGTTTTCAGCAGTCAAATCTGTCAGTGCCGGGGCGACTCGGTGTATGGGGTTGTCCGCGAGGTGGGGATAGGCCACATGTCCCTGAGTTCCCTTCACAATGAGTTCGCCGCCGAGTGATCCCCTGCGACCATTTTTAACCACATCACCAATTGTTGAGGTACTTGATGGTTCTCCTACGAGACACCAGTCTGGCATGGCTTTGCGCTCTTGCAACCACTCAACGACCTTGACGGTTCCATCAGCTGCGATGCCTTCCTCATCGCTGGTGATCAGAAAGGCGATCTGCCCTCTGTGATTTGGGTGGTCGTGAACAAAAGCTTCCACTGCGGTGATCATGGCTGCCAGGGAACCCTTCATATCTGCGGCACCGCGACCGTATAGCATGCCGCTTTCGATGTGCGGATCAAATGGAGGATACGTCCAGTCACCTTCAGGCCCTGTGGGGACAACATCAGTATGACCGGCAAAACAGAGCGTCGGGCCTTTATCTCCTCGAACTGCCCAGAAGTTTTCTACCTCGCCAAAGGGGAGTCGGGTTATATGAAAGCCCACCGCTTCAAGTCGCTGAATCATCAGTTCCTGGCAGCCTGCATCTTCAGGTGTCACAGAGTTACGGCGAATGAGTTCGCAGGTGAGTTCCAGTGTTGGAGAAAGAGGGGACATAAACTTACGCCTTGAAATAGAAGGCGTAAGTTTAGCGAGGTATCAGACAGTTAGCCACAGGGCCGGGTCAGAGACTGTCAGATCGGGTTAACGTGTTTTCATCTGTATGATCAAACTGTCTTTCGTAGATATCGAGCATGGTGGATTGAGAGTAACTCAGCGTGTTGCGATCTACGGTGAGGTGGTGACTGTAAGCCGTGGTTTTGGCATGGCTATTCATAAATGGAGATTGAACAATTCCCCAGTCATCGCTGCCGGCTTCCGCGGCGACATCTAGTTGTGTGGCCCCATTAGGCGTCGTAGATGTAGTTCCTCCGGCAAGTACACAGACGGCCCGAGGAATGGTTAGAGATTGTATAACTTGCTGTTGCTCTGGATCCCACATCCAGTAACCAATCTGATCATGAAACACTTCATTGTCAGATGTTCTCCGAACCACTTGGTGGTAGCGAATGACCCAGAGGTGCTGCTCTCCCGCGTTGGTTACGTCACCAGCAGCTTCAAAGATGATCGTTTCGTGGTAGGGGATATCTTCGCTATTATCGGCTGTTGGGGCTACATCGGTACCCTTATTACCTTTCCAAGTGCCAATAAGGGGAGCCAGTGGTCCATAGTCGCTATTGTTCATGGCGGTTCCTTTTAAAATAATTATCTGGAAGTGTTGCTAACTGTAATGCATGACACCTGGGGCTTAAAATTGATTGGAAAAATGGTGCCGATAGTCTTGCTCAAAAGTCTAGACAATAAAAAAAGCCCCGGCAATGGCCGGGGCTTCCTGAACGCTAGTCATTGAGTTCAGATCGTTATCTAAGGTGTGAAGGGATTAATTTGAAGCGTGCAATGCTTCGTTTAATTCCACTGCCGATTTGTTGGTTAGGCATTCCACAGCACCAGTCGTAGAGTTTCGTCTAAATAGCAGATCATCTTTGCTGGCTAACTCGCGAGCTTTTGTCTGGCTGACAATCTGATTCTTATCGTCAAGCAAGTTTACCTTGGTGCCGGATGTGATGTAGAGGCCAGCCTCAACGGTGCAACGATCACCTAGCGGAATGCCAAGTCCGGAATTGGCCCCCAGTAGGCATTGATTGCCGATGGTAATAATAATATTACCGCCACCCGACAAGGTGCCCATAGTGGAGCTTCCGCCCCCCAGATCAGAGCCGGATTTCACGAATACGCCCTGAGATATGCGCCCTTCAACCATGCTGGTGCCTTCCGTGCCAGCGTTAAAGTTAACAAAGCCTTCGTGCATGATCGTTGTTCCTTCGCCGATGTAGGCACCGAGACGAACTCTTGCGGTATCGGCGATACGCACACCCGTGGGTACGACGTAGTCCACCATCTTGGGGAATTTATCGACACTATCAACTGAGAGGCTTCTATTTTCCAGGCGGGCCTGCAACTGTCTGTCGGCGAGCTCAGTAATATCGATAGCGCCTTCACTGGTCCAGGCCACATTAAGCAGAATCCCAAACAGCCCGGTTAGATTGGTGTTGTTCGGCTTCACCAGTCGGTGGGATAAAAGGTGCAACTTCAAATACCCCTCGGGTGCGGAAATTGGGGCATCATCACTGGCTAAAATAGTTGCTACAGTAGGTCGTGTGCTGTTCTTTAACTGCTCGGCCGTAGCCGCAAGCCCGGTTTCTCCGACCTCTGCGAAGGCTGAAGCCAATTTCGTCAGCGCGGCGTCATCTAATGTGATTGCCTGGGTTCCGCCGGTGTAATCAAGAGCGGCTTTCAGTGCATTAGCCACTGCTTCGCTGGGGTTTAACAGGGGCTGGGGGTAGTAGACCTCAAGCCATTTTCCTTCGCTATTTTGGGTGCCGATACCCAAGCCAAAACTGTAGAGTGCCGTCATTTTTCAGTCTATCTCCAAAAGAATAAATTACAGGTCAAAAATTAGGGTGTAGTTGTCAGCGTTGAAGCCGATGGTTATAGCGCCGTCGATATCTAGTACGGGCCGCTTAATCATTGCTGGGTATTCCAGTAATAGCTCAGCTACAGTTGCCTCGCTCACATTATCCTGAGTGGCAGGGGCAAGTTTACGCCAGGTGGTACCGCGTTTGTTGAGGACGGTTTCCCAGCCAACGGCCTCGAACCAGTGCGCTAGCATTTCGCGGGTTAGGCCATCGACACGTACATCGTGAAACTGATAGCTGATGTCGCGCTCATCCAGCCATTTTCGCGCCTTTTTTACGGTGTCGCAGTTTTTGATGCCGTAGAGTGTAATCACGATAATATGTCTGTCATATGGATGAGGGTTAATAGGACGCTGAAGCATCCTTCGTCAAAGCGCTGCGTAGGATAGCAAAATTGCGCCGTGCAATCACGAGAGACTACTATGAAGCGTATCGGGCTTATTCGACATGCTAAATCCAGTTGGAAAGATCCCGCATGTCAGGATATAGATAGGCCCCTGAACCGGCGAGGGAAATGTAATGCTGCAATGATGGGGCGGCGGTTGTGCGAGCAGGAATCAAACTGGTCGCGACTCTACTGTAGTCCGGCGAAGAGGGCGAGACAGACTGCGCATCTTATCTCCGAGATGGTCGGGCTGACAGAAGACAATATTGAAATGATCCCGTCCCTTTATACGTTTAATTATGAAGAACTACTTTTCTGGATGCGCTCTCTAGCGCGTAATGAAGATCGCCTGCTGATCGTTTGTCACAACCCTGCAATGACTGATTTAGTGAATTTTCTTGCATTGTCTGAATTGGAAAAAATACCAACGTGTGGTGTTGCTCTGCTAAAGCTCAATACTGTGGACTGGAGTCAGGCGGGAGCCGGTATGGGTAAAATTACCTACTATGATTACCCGAAGAACCACCGTCTAAACAGTGGCTAAGTGCTTTTCTGCAGAGGTTGTAAC
>DFBC01000058.1 GCA_002367235.1 Cellvibrionales bacterium UBA3090 | reverse complement strand
CGCCTATTCTATATTCTGGATCTGTTCCCGCATTTGCTCGATCAGTACTTTGAGCTCAACGGAAGATTGTGTAGTGTCGCTGGCGATGGATTTTGAGGCAAGGGTATTGGCCTCGCGATTGAGCTCCTGCATCAAAAAGTCCAGGCGCCTGCCAATAGGTTCACTGCGTTTTAGTACCCTGCGAATTTCGCTCAGATGGGTGTCGATTCGGTCGAGTTCTTCGTCTACGTCGGCTTTTTGGGCAAGAAATACCAGTTCTTGTTCTAATCGATCGCTGTCGAGGTCTGCGGTGACTTCATTCAGGCGGTTAATAATTTTTTGCTTTTGAGCTTCCAGTAGTTGAGGGAGTTTGATTCGAACGGCCTCGACTTCAGAGGTAATAGCATCAAGTCGTTTCTCAATCAGTGCTTTGAGCTTTTCACCTTCCCGGCTTCGGCCCTCCTCAAGTTGAATTAAGGTGTCTTCAAACAGTGTTGTAAGTGCTTGTTTGAGGGCATCCCTATCCACTTCGGGCTCTTTTAATGCCCCGGGCCAGCGGAGAATTTCCAGGGGTGACACTTTAGCGGGGTTGTCCATTTGAGCGGCTAATTGCTCACACGCAGCGAGATACTGTGTGGTGAGCTCGTGGTTGATCGCAACCTTTCCCGAGCCCAAGGCGATGTTGAGCTGTAACGAGCAGTCTACCTTGCCCCGTTGTAAGTGTTTTCGGGCAAGCTCTCGCAGTACCATTTCGATTTCCCGCACGGTTTCGGGCATTCGGAAATTGGTTTCGAGATAGCGATGGTTAACCGATCGAATTTCCCAGGCAGCGGTTCCCCAGTCACATTCGATAGTCTGGCGGGCAAAGGCGGTCATACTGCTGGGCATCTGTAGCTCCGTGACTGAAAAAATAGGCGCACATGGTAACACGGTGCAACATGAGCGAAATAATTCCGCTAAAATAACGGCCCTTTTTACAGTTGACAGGAAATACCAATGTCTCGACCCAGTGGCCGCCGCCCAGAACAACTTCGTACGGTAAAAATTACCCGGAATTACACCAAGCATGCCGAAGGTTCGGTGTTGGTTGAGTTTGGTGAAACAAAGGTAATTTGTACTGCCAGTGTCGAAAATTCAGTGCCCCGTTTTCTGCGTGGCAAGGGGCAGGGCTGGGTGACAGCCGAGTACGGCATGCTGCCTCGTTCTACGGGTTCACGTATGGCGCGGGAAGCATCTCGTGGCAAACAGGGTGGGCGCACGATGGAAATCCAGCGATTAATTGGCCGGTCTCTCCGCGCCGCGGTAAATCTTGAGGCTTTGGGCGAAAATACGATCACTGTGGATTGCGATGTGATTCAGGCTGATGGTGGAACGCGTACAGCCTCTATTACCGGCGCCTGTGTGGCCTTGACGGATGCGATCACTCATTTGCGCGAAGCTGGTAAGGTTAAGGAAAACCCGCTAAATAACATGGTGGCTTCCGTGTCGGTGGGTATTTATAAAGGTACGCCAATATTGGATCTGGATTATGCCGAAGATTCCAATGCCGAAACGGACATGAATGTTGTGATGAACAGTGCTGGTGGTTTTATTGAGGTGCAGGGGACTGCCGAAGAAGCACCGTTTTCCGAAGACGAGTTTCAGCAGATGATGGCGTTGGCAAAAAAAGGCATTGCCGATCTGGTCAAGGTGCAACAGATGGCGCTATCGTCATAAAGAGTCACAATTTGTCGATCGACATCAACGGCCCTACAGCGCCCTATATCTAAGACTGTGATTTAGGGGGCGCAATGCTGGCCTCCTCTGGAAGTCGGCATGGGCTCTTAATCAAAAGGGTTTTTTGACGACCGGTTTCGCCTCTTACGATTGAAATTTTACCCTTGGGTGTGCCAAACCACTTGCTTGCCAGGCCAATCAGGTGTTGATTGGCCTTTCCGTCTACCGGTGGCGCAGTGATGCGGATTTTGAGTCGGCCGTCATGAATCCCGATGATCTCATTTTTGGATGCGCGGGGCTGTAGCTGGCAGTGCAGCAACAAATCATCTCCCTGCCATTGATAATGCTCGCTCATTAAGTGCCGGTTATGTCGCTGAAGTCATTGTGTCCAAGTGAGGATGTCATCGGGTTACCTTGCTAAGACCGCTAGATACCCGGCACGATCTGGGGCGGTAGCTGCAGGTAGCCTGCGATACCACGGACAAAAATCTGTAGCATATTAATGACCAGGAACATAAAGATTGGGGATAGGTCAAGTCCTCCCAGAGGGGGAATAATTCGTCGAAAAGGTGCCATCGCAGGGCCAATCAGTTGATTCAGCAGCAGAAGCACGGGGTGGTGGCTCTGCGGTGCAACCCAGCTCACAATAATGATGACGAGAAGGCCGTAGAGATATAAATTCAGGATGAGTGATAGTACGCCAACGGCACCCCAGGATAATGCTAAAAATATGTTAACTATCCCGGCACCGTTGATGGTGGCGGTGAGCTGAATGGCCAGCCACTGGACTAATATCGCCAGCACCAAGCTGGCCATGTCAAAAGAGCGATAGGTTGGTAATAGCGTTCTCAGTGGTTGGCTGGGCAGGTGTGTGGCTTTGACCAGGAATCGTGAAATTGGATTGTAAAAATCTGCTCGAACCAGTTGTAATAAAAACCGCAAAATTACTACCGCAAGGTAGAGGCTGCCAAGGGATTGAACCAGGAAAGTGCCTGCCTGGACGAATGTATTCATAGTTTGCCTTCTGGTGTTGTCTTTGTGGTTATTGGGATTCTGGCGGTGTTAATCGGCCATTTCCTTTGCCATTTCTTGGGCGCGCTCAACAGCTCCTGTCATTGCTTTGCTGAATAGCCCCGGAAGGTCTCCATCCAAAAACGTTTCAATCGCACGTTGAGTCGTTCCTCCTGGTGAGGTAACGCGGCGGCGCAACTCGGCGGAATCCACATCACTTTCAATGGCCATTTTTGCCGCCCCTAGCGCAGTTTGCAAGGTAAGCTTGCGAGCGATCTCTGGTGAAAGCCCGAGTTCGATACCCACTTTTTCCATGGCTTCCATAACCAGGAAGAAGTAGGCGGGGCCGCTACCAGATACGGCGGTAACGGCATCAATTTCCGCTTCTTTTTCCAGCCAACAAGAAATACCGACTGCGTCGAGCACCTCTCCAGCCGCAGTTTGCTGTGCCTTGTCGACCTGTGAGTTGGCGAATAAGCCCGCAGCGCCGGTTTGAACCAAGGCTGGGGTATTGGGCATGCAGCGGACGATGGGGGTTTGCGGGCCAAGCCACCCCTCTAGGGATGACATGGTAATGCCGGCGGCGATAGAAATAATAAGAGGTTGGTGCGCCAGTGCCGGCCGGATGTCTTCTGCAACCTGTTTTATAACCTGGGGCTTGATGGCCAGCACGATGATATCGGCAAGGGCGGCTTTGTTATTGTCGTCGGTGGTGTTGATGCCGAATTGCTGACTGAGTCGGTCGCGGTTTTCTTTCATCGGATCGCTGGCCGTTATGTTGCTTGCCGGGTAGCCTTTTTCCAGCAGCCCCCCAATCAAACTGGTTGCCATATTGCCGCCGCCAATAAATGCCAGTGTTGGTTTGTTCACATTACTTTCCTTAACCTGTATAGACCTTAAACGTATGCTTAGCTTTATGTATTCTTGGGGTACTGTCGGGGGCCAAAGATGGCGGTTCCGATTCTTAGAATGGTTGAGCCTTCAATGATAGCGGCTTCCATATCTCCAGACATCCCCATTGAGAGTGTATCCAATGTTGCCAGCTTAGGGGAGCAGCTTTGGAGTTCTACGAGCAGGCGCTTCAGCGTTGCAAAGGGTTGCTGTTGTTCATAAACCGTCGGTCGCCCCTGTGGAATGGCCATTAAGCCCCTGAGTTTCAGTTTTGGCAGGCTTGCGATGTCGAGGGCCAGAGATTTAACGTCATCTATAGCGATCCCTGACTTGCTTTCCTCGCGATCTATGTTTACTTGCAGGCAAACATTTAGGGGTGGATATTCTTCTGGTCGATAGGCACTGAGTCGCTCTGCAATTTTTTTTCGGTCAACACTGTGAACCCAGTCAAAATTTTCAGCTATTTTACGGGTTTTATTGGACTGAATGGGGCCGATAAAATGCCACTGAATATCCTGGAGATCAGAAAGTTGATGCTGTTTCTCCAGAGCCTCTTGCAGGTAGTTCTCTCCAAAGTGACGCTGGCCTGCTTCGTAAGCTTGCCGGATAGCCATTGCCGGCTGCCCCTTGCTAACGGCAAGTAAGGTAATATCCGTTTGGTGGCGACCAATGTTTTTGGTTGAGTTTTCAATCTGCTGGTGAATGTCGGCGAGATTGTCAGTTATATTAGGCATATACTTGGCTTAAATGTATTGTGTTGCTAGGCTTTTTAGGGAAGCGGTAGATTAACCCAGAATAACAGGAATAACTCATGGATATTACGGAACTGTTAGCCTTTAGTGTTAAGCAGGGCTCATCGGATTTACACCTTTCATCCGGATTGCCGCCGATGATTCGTATTGATGGTGACATGAGGCGGGTCAACCTGCCTCCTATGGAGCACAAGGAAGTTCATACGTTGATTTATGAAATTATGAACGACAAACAGCGTCGGGATTATGAGGAGTTTCTGGAGACAGACTTCTCCTTTGAAGTGCCGGGTGTAGCTCGTTTTCGGGTTAATGCTTTTAATCAGAACCGGGGGGCAGCGGCGGTATTCCGAACGATTCCATCCCGGGTGTTGACGTTGGAAGACCTTGGTTTTGGGCAAGTATTCCGCGACCTTTCGATGCTCCCAAGGGGTTTGGTGTTGGTGACGGGCCCCACGGGTTCCGGTAAGTCAACGACCCTTGCCGGGATGGTTGATTACGTAAACGAGAATCGCTATCAGCATATCCTCACCATTGAAGATCCTATCGAATTTGTCCATGAAAGTAAGAAGTGTTTGGTCAACCAGCGTGAAGTTCACCGAGATACGCATGGGTTTAGTGAGGCGCTGCGTTCGGCCCTTCGGGAAGACCCCGATATTATTCTGGTCGGTGAGATGCGTGACCTTGAAACGATTCGTTTGGCACTGACGGCGGCAGAAACGGGCCACTTGGTGTTTGGTACCCTGCACACGACATCGGCGGCAAAAACGATTGACCGTATTGTCGATGTATTCCCAGGGGCAGAAAAGTCGATGGTGCGCGCCATGCTGTCTGAGTCCCTCCAGGCGGTAATTTCTCAGACACTAATGAAAAAAATTGGTGGTGGTCGAATTGCAGCCCATGAAATTATGATTGGTACTTCAGCTATTCGTAATTTGATCAGGGAAGATAAAATTGCACAAATGTACTCTGCGATTCAGACGGGGGCATCTCGTGGTATGCAGACGATGGATCAGAACTTGCTTCGCCTGGTGCAACAGAAGGTCATCACCAGAGAAACAGCACAGGAAAAAGCAAAAATACCCGATGACTTCTAGTCTGTCGTGGTGAGTTTGCAGCAGGTGGTTTAGCACTACTTGCCCGGTAATATGTTGGCGGGCCTCTACTAGAAAAAGTGCTAGTGGCTAATGAGTAAAGAATTTGTGTTCGGGAGAAAATAATGGATTTTGATGTACTGTTGAAGCTCATGGTCGATAAGGAAGCTTCTGACCT
This sequence comes from Cellvibrionales bacterium UBA3090, assembly GCA_002367235.1. Lineage (GTDB taxonomy): Bacteria > Pseudomonadota > Gammaproteobacteria > Pseudomonadales > Porticoccaceae > Porticoccus. The sequence continues at coordinate 3,826 of DFBC01000058.1, read as the reverse complement.
TTTTATCACTACTGGCGTAGCCCCGAGCATCAAGGTTAATGGCACTATCGTGCCTGTGGGTAAAACGCCACTGTCACCTGACAAGGCGCGTCAGGTGGTGGAAAGTATTATGGACGAGGAGCAGCAGCAGGAGTTTCGCCATAAGAAAGAGCTGAATTTCGCCATTGGTCGCGCTGGTGTGGGCCGTTTCCGTGTTAGTGCGTTCTACCAGCGGAATGAAGCCGGCATGGTACTGCGTCGAATCGAAACCATTATCCCAACCGTTGAGGAGTTGCTGCTTCCTCCCATTCTCAACGAATTGGTCATGACCAAGCGAGGTATTATTATCTTTGTCGGTGCGACGGGCACTGGTAAATCGACCTCTCTGGCGGCGATGGTTGGTCACCGAAATAGAAATTCAAAGGGCCACATTATTACCGTTGAAGACCCCATCGAATTTGTCCATCAACACGCAAATTGTATCGTCACGCAGCGAGAGGTGGGGGTTGATACTGAATCATTTGAGGTCGCGCTTCGGAATACTTTGCGGCAGGCACCGGATGTTATTTTGATTGGTGAGATTCGTACCCCTGAGACCATGGAGCATGCGATCACCTTTGCTGAAACCGGCCACTTGGTGTTGGCTACCCTGCACGCCAACAATGCCAACCAGGCATTGGATCGTATCCAGCACTTTTTCCCGGCTGAACGACATGGTCAGTTGTGGATGGATTTATCTTTGAACCTCAAGGCGATGGTGGCGCAGCAGTTGATTCCACTGGCGGATGGTAGTGGCCGTCGTGCGGCCATTGAGATTCTTATTAACACGCCGCTGGCGGGGGACTTGATCCGCAAGGGTGAGGTGCACAAGCTCAAGGAGCTGATGGCCCGCTCAAATGAGCTCGGTATGAGAACCTTTGATCAGGCGTTGTTTGAGCTTTATGAGGAGGGGTTGATTACTTACGAAGATGCGATGCTCTATGCGGATTCTAAAAACGACCTTCGCCTGCTTATCAAGCTGCAATCAGAAACTGATCCCGGTTATTTGTCACACGCGGCTGATGAGTTGCAGGTGGAAGAAGACCGCGATGATCGAATCAATCGTTTTTAAATAGCATGGAGGGGTAGCGCTCCTGCTAGTTATCGCTATCTATCAATGCTTACGGTGCTGTTGCTCCGCCGGGATCGGACAGCCAACTTTTTAAGATCATTACTGCGGCCAGGTCATCCACGGGCTGGTCGCGGTAACTCCCTTGCCGCTTGCCTTGTTCCCGAATCATCTGTTTTGCCTCAAAGGTCGATAGACGTTCATCGACCATGCTGACTTGTAGTCCAAACCTACCGTGAAGGCGCCGGGCAAATTTTCTTGTTCGGGCGCAAAATTCACTCTCGCTGTCATCCATGTTTAGTGGCAGGCCAACCAGTAGTTGGTCTGGTTGCCATTTTTTCAGTAGGTCCTCTATTTCCGACCAGTTGGGGATTCCATCGCGTGCTTTTAGCACTGTCAGTGGGTTGGCGCTACCTAATAACGTCTGACCAATGGCAACACCAATTTGTCGTGTGCCAAAGTCGAAGGCAAGCAGGGTGAGGGGCTTGGTTATGTCGTTGTCGGAGCCGATGAGGGAAGCCTTATGCGTGTCCAGCACTGATGCTGAGTTGGTTCAGATCTATGCCAATTTTAGCAGCGGCAGCGCCTGCACGCTGTTCGAATGGCACATTAAAAACAATATTTGCATCAGCGGGAACAGTGAGCCAGGCGTTGTTGGTCAGCTCCTCTTCCAGTTGTCCTGGACCCCATCCAGAATAACCTAGGGTGATGATTAGGTCGTTTGGCCCTCGCTCTTTCGCTATGTCAGAAATGATGTCTTTTGAGGCGGTTAGACATATGTCGCTTGAAATAGCGAGCGTCGACTCCCACTTCCGTTCTGCCGGCCGGTGAAGGACAAACCCTCGGTCTGTTTGAACCGGTCCCCCGGATAACAGCGTTTGATCGCCAATTTTCGAAGAATAGCCCATTTCGAATTGCTCAAAGACCTGGCTAAGGGGAATGTCTAGTGGGTTGTTAACGACAAGTCCCATCGCACCCTCTAGAGAATGCTCGCAAATATAGATCACAGAATGTGAGAAATTGGGGTCAATTAGCCCTGGCATGGCAATCAGGAAATGATTGCTGAGGCATTGAAAGGGGCTTTGGCTTGATGATTGGTTCATATCTATGAGTATGGGTTCCCTGTGCAGGAAAACAAGTGTCAAAGTCGGTAGTCGGGTGATTTTTAGTTCTCTGTATTTAGACGATTTCCGGGTACAAATCGCCAGGTGCGAATAATTTCCAGCTTGTCCCACTGTTTCATTTCGGTGGTAAATGGGGCGAATGGCGAGGCAAGCCGCACCGTTCTTATTGCAGCTTGATCTAACACTCGTTGTCCAGAGCTCAGGAGGATTTCAACACTGTCTACGGTGCCATCGGGTAACAGGGTTACCGCTAGACGTAAATCACCATAGACAGACTTGCGTCTGGCTTCCTCGGGATAATTGCTGTTTCCGACCTTTTCGATACGATCAATCCAGTAGCGGAGGTAAGTAGCATGTTCTGCGGACTTGGTGCTTGCGGAAGTGATTCTAAGCACATGTGGTAATTTGCTGTACTCCCGCTGTTTTTGGTCTAGCTTTGCCTTCAAGCTGGCCACTTCAATAGACGTGGATGGGGGCAAAGGGGTTGCTATGCCCTGTTGAGTTTCATGGGGCGTTGGGTTGTTGGTGGTGTCTAGACGGCTTTCCGATATGGTCGAGAGGGTTGGCGTGTCGCCCTCTATGGCTTGTTGCTGGGGTGGCTGTTGTTGTGCACCGATGTTTCTTAGTTTGGCATCACTGATTTCAGGCTGACGATCGGTTGTCAGCTCTTTGGATTCACTTTGGTCGCCACTGCCCTGCTGATTGTGTTGTGCTAAAAAGTCTATCTCGTCAGGTGCCTTTTCAATGCTGTGTTGAGCCAGAGTGACATCCAGTGTGGGAGCCGATTGTCGTTGCTGGTGTAATTTGAAACCCAAACCAAAAATAATCAATGCATGCATGGCAATCGCTATAAACAGCGAAAAGCCGAATCGATCGGAGTCATTGGTTGGCCTGGTTTCGGGGATAACGATATTCATCAACGGAGTCGTTTTTCTATGGCGTTCATCAGTTTGTCGCCAATATTGATGGATTCTGCCCGGTCAATTTCTCGGGCACAAGTAGGGCTGGTGACATTGATTTCCGTAAGATAATCGCCAATAACGTCCAGTCCGGCAAACAAGATGCCTTTTTCTTTAAGGGTGGGGCCGACTTGATGGGCAATCCATTGATCCCGTTCGGTCAATGGTCGAACTACGCCCGTACCACCCACCGCGAGATTTCCTCGAATATCCCCTTCGGGGGGGATTCGTGCAAGGCAATAGGGTATGGGTTCACCATCCACCATGAGAATTCGCTTATCGCCGTTAGAAATATCGGGAATAAACTTTTGTGCCATGATGGTCCGAGAGCCATGAATGGTGAGGGTTTCGAGAATAACATTCAAATTGGGGTCGTCAGCTCGAACCTGAAAGACGGCCGTGCCCCCCATGCCATCGAGAGGTTTGAATACAACATTGCCATGAGTTTTGTGGAACTGTTTTAATCGCCGCGCGTCGCGGCTGACCAATAGTGGTGGGGAGCATTGGGGGAACAACGTGGCAAACACTTTTTCGTTGCAGTCTCTAAGGCTCTGGGGTTTGTTGACGACCAGGGTACCCCGCTTCTCTGCGGCCTCCAATGTGTATGTGGAGTAAATATACTCGCTATCAAAGGGGGGGTCTTTACGCATCAGTAT
>DFBC01000115.1 GCA_002367235.1 Cellvibrionales bacterium UBA3090 | reverse complement strand
AAGTACGGCCTGGTGGAAGTTTCCCATCACTGTCATAGAGTCGGGATCTCTGGATGTTGGTCTGTAAATTGGCTGACAGGCTTGATTTCTTGGTGTTGGCACCATAGGCGCTATCGCGGATAGCGCAGTTTTTTAAGTCAGTTCGATAGCCGATATTGCCGGAGGTATCTGTAGAAACATCGTCGGATCCGGCCTTTCGTGAGACCTACCGAGAAACCCTTCACATGCGGCACCACAGCCTTTTTACGCCTGGGGATTTTGACTTGTCGCCATATTTTGAGGTGCTAAAACCAAGCCTTTCCTCTGGTTTTGATCCACATTTGATCGAATGGGGAAACAGGTAAGCTGGCATCATTGCTGATACCAGCTTACCTTTTTTGCGTTAATGGTTCTCGTTGAGCAGGCGGACTTCCCGTTGGGGGAATGGAATGCTGATTCCCGCCGTATCCAGAGCAGCGTAAATGGCATTGTTGACAGCAAAACGTAACTCATGGAAGCGTTCCGTGGGCACCCAAAACCGGATGCCAAAGTTAATGCTGCTGTCACCAAAGCTATCGATACCGATCAATGGAGCTCTTGTTTCGCTAACCCCTTGTTGTTTTAACACCGCATGGAGTACTTCCATGACCTTCTCAGAATCAGAACCGTAGCTGACGCCAACGACAGTCTCTGCCAGTTTATTGGCTGCGGAGTTGTGGAGAATTTCACCGACGATGTGGCGGTTGGGGATGGTGATTCGAACATCATCCTCGTCTTTTAACACGGTGTAAGCTAAGTGGACCTCATCCACCAGGCCAGTCTCGCCCTGAACAGTAATGGTGTCTCCAATAACAAACGGGCGGGTGATAATGATATTTAGTCCGGCACCATAGTTTGATAGCAGCCCCTGTACAGCCAATCCAGCACCTAGAGAAACAGCGCCGATTGCAGCAACAAACGGGGTAACACTGATGCCTATCTTGCCTAGCGCTATGATGGCGACCCCGACAATGATGACTATTCTTACAAAGCTGCCTATAAAGCGACTGAGGGTGATATCCAGACCTTTCTTTTCACATAATGCTAATACCCACCGCGCTACCCGGTTTGCCACCAGCATACCAATCAGCAAGATGATAAGAGCACCGAGCAATTGGAAACTGTAGGTAACGAAAAATTCTATGATGGTATTGTAAATTGCCTGAAACTGTTCAAGTTCTTCCTGCATGGTAAGCAGCTCCCTGTTTGTGCTTGCCTCATTTGTTGTGGCTACAGCATAGCAAAATAATGTTACTCATATTAATGTGCTTAAATACTATGTATCCAGAGTGGGCCGAAAAGGTTTTATGCAGATTAGATCGGATATGTTGAGCGGCAAGACTGAACGGCACTTGAGAGAATTGAGTGTCGGCTGCTTGCTGCATGAAGCCGCGATAGAACCCTTTATGGCTTTTAAGGCGGCGGCGACTCAACAGGGTTTTGATCTTCAGGTGGCCAGCGGTTTTCGTTCCTATAAACGCCAGTTGGCGATCTGGAATGCCAAGGCGCGCGGTCAGCGGCAAGTCCTGGCTGATAACGGTCAGCCTATTAACCTGAGCTGTCTGGATGATCGGGAAAAAGCGTTTGCCATTTTGCGTTGGTCGGCGCTACCCGGCTGTTCTAGGCACCACTGGGGTACCGATATAGATATTTGGGACGCTGGGGCAGTTGTTCCGGATTATGTTCTACAGTTAACCCCGTCTGAGTATCAGAGGGGCGGCCCATTCTATGATCTACGTTGTTGGCTGGATGACCATGCAGAGGCATATGGCTTTGCAGAACCTTTCGCAATAGACCGGGGTGGGGTTGCTCCGGAGCCTTGGCACCTGAGTTATGCCCCGGTCGCACAACAGTTTGAAATGCAGGTGGACCTGTCATTTATTCGTGACGTATTGGACAATAGTGAGCTGGTATTACGGGATACAATTCTAGTCAATCTTGATGAAATTATTTCGAGATTTATCTCTCCCGGCTTCCTTAGCAAGCCATCAGAAAAACATGAGTGAATAATGAGTAAGCAGAAAAATTCGCAGGTGAAACCGGGGCGTGATTCATTGTGGGAGGCTATCCACCATGAAGTAGAACTGCTAGCACAGCAAGAGCCTGTATTGACCAGCTTCTTTTATGATTCAGTGTTGAGCCATCAGACGCTCGAAGGGGCGCTAGCCTATAATTTAGCCGCGCAAATTGATAACAGCGTGTTATCGGCGTTAACCATCCGCGAAGTGTTTGTTGAAGCTATGGCGGCGGAACCCGCCATCTGTGACAGCATGCGCAAAGATCTATCGGCCTATGTCGAGCGGGACCCTGCCTGCGATCAGTATTGTTTGCCATTGCTTTATTTCAAGGGTTTTCACGCCTTGCAGATCTACCGCGTGGCCAACTGGCTATGGCGGAGTAATCGTCAATCTTTGGCGCTTTATTTACAAAATAGAGTGTCAGAAATCTTTGCAGTTGATATCCATCCGGGTGCCCAGATTGGCAGTGGCATAATGATTGACCATGCCACGGGTTTGGTCATCGGTGAAACAAGCGTGATTGGCGATAATGTCTCTATGTTGCACTCGGTGACTCTGGGAGGAACGGGTGCGCAGGCTGGCGACCGGCACCCAAAAATTGGTTGTGGTGTGCTGATTGCTGCGGGGGCAAAAATCCTTGGTAATATCAATGTGGGTGAGGGTGCCAAAATTGGTGCTGGCAGCCTGGTTTTGGATCCCGTTCCTCCACACACCACTGTTGCAGGTGTGCCAGCTAAAATTGTCGGTCACCCGACTGAAGCGGAGCCTAGTCGTGAAATGGATCAGAGGATTGATGGAGATGGCATTTGAAAAATAAACAGGCGGCAGTTCTGGGCTTGATGAAGCGACGGATTATCGGTGGGTTTACATACTCCCGTCAGGGGCTGGCGTCCTGTTTCAAACACGAAGAAGCATTCCGCGTGGAAGTGATTGTGGGCGCTATTCTGATACCCTTTGCACTGATATTGGCAGGCTCAGCGGTAGAATTGGTGTTGTTGTTAGGTTCTCTTATACTGATATTAATTGTGGAATTGCTTAACTCGGCAGTTGAGGCTGTGGTGGATAGGGTTGGCGAAGAGCACCACGAGTTGTCGGGCCGGGCAAAAGATCAGGGGTCCGCAGCTGTTCTATTGGCGATGAGCTTGGGGTTATTTACTTGGCTGGCGATAGGTTTTGGATAGCATCGCAGGGTCGTATTATCATTAGAACTGACATTGTTGAAAGGGTCGTATCGACTTGAGCTCAGGTGGTGCAGTTATTAATCGATTTAATGATGAAAGGTTTAACTATCTAGGGATGGTCACGTTATGAGTGATGAACTTTTTGAAGTGGTTTTTCGCGGGGACGTAGTTGCAGGGCAGCCGGTTATGGAGGTGAAGCAACGCTTGGTCCAGTTATTTAATGCCGATGCAGAGCGTATTGAAAAGATGTTTTTTGGTCGGCCGGTTGTCGTTAAGCGCAACCTGGACAGGGAGACTGCCGAGCATTATCAATCGTCTTTACTTAAAGCGGGTGCATTGGTTGATATTCGTAGAGCTACAGTGGTTGAGCAGTCTATTGCTGAAACACTCGGTTCTGAACCCGATGCATCACCTGCTCAAGATGCCCAACCTCCGGTTCCGCAACATGTTGATTTTGATGTGGCTCCGGTAGGCGCAGATGTGCTGTCCCCCGAGGATCAAAAAGACTTTACTCCTGCCGATGTCGATACCTCTGGTCTGAGCATTGCCGAAGCTGGCGCGGATGTGTTGGACGATGAACATAAGCGAAAGTTTGACGATCAACATGTGGACACCGCCAACTTGTCTCTCGATCCATCCGAGTAATTGCTGTTGCCGCTGGTCCATAACCCTGATGTGCCCCAGCGCAACTGAGCTTGTCGTTCACCTGAGTGGAATGCCGAGGTGGTTTTCATTCGAGAGTCTACGTTAATTTATTGTAGAACCTAAGCCCTTTAGCTTAAGGGAATCTTATAGCTGGGTGTCGAGGGGTAATTCAGTCGAGTATTTAATTTGGGTGACCGCTACATTGGAATGCATTTCTCTTATTAGTGGTAACTGGGCCAAATGCTGTCGTAGAAAACGTTCAAAATGCTGAATATCCCGGGTAATAATTTTTAAAAAATAATCCATGGTTCCTGTCACCGTATAACACTCTACAATTTCTGGAAACTGTTGCACTTGTTCTTCAAAGGTTTCCAGTGATTCCTCATCATTTTTTGAGAGCGAAATGCTGACAAACGTTACCATCTGCATGCCCAGTTTTTGTGAGTCCAATAGGGCTACCTTTTTCTTAATAATGCCTATTTCTTCTAATCGATTAATACGTCGCCAGCAGGGAGATGTGGACAGGTTTACCGTGCCAGCTATCTCCTGTGCCGTTAGGCCAGCATTGCTTTGAAGCTGCTTAAGAATATTGATGTCTATGCTGTCGATATTTTCCATGGGCTATTCATGCAATAAATTTCTATTCTTATTTAATATTAAGCAATATATTCCTTACATGTAGGATTTTATGAGAAAAAAAGCAAATCTATACCCGGAACAACCCGCTATGCTATTTGCCAAAGAGGTTACAAAAGCAGCTCATAAAACTGAATGGAGATTGCTGAGCGATAAGGCTGCTAATCACGTTGTATTCAACGTAGGGAGTGCCTGTGAAAACGCCATCGAACGTTCCGTTAAAAGCAGCACCAGACGGAATAAAAAAAGTTAACAAAAATGGTGCAAAAAATAAGGCATCAACAGTGTCGCTGGATGACAAATATCTGTTGGATAAAGGTCGTGCTTATTTAAGCGGTATTGAGGCACTCGTTCGTTTGCCCATTCTTCAACACCAACGAGATCAACAGCGAGGCCTCAATACGGCGTGTTTTATCTCCGGTTATCGTGGCTCACCTGTGGGTGCATTGGACCAGTCACTATGGAAAGCCAAATCCTTTCTCGATAAGCACAATATTCATTTTCAGCCTGGAATTAATGAAGACCTGGGAATGACGGCGGTGTGGGGTAGCCAGCAGGTCAATATCTTCCCCGGTGCCAAATACGATGGTGTCTATGGCATGTGGTATGGCAAGGGGCCGGGGCTGGATCGCAGTCTTGATGTTCTCAAACATGCCAATGCATTTGGTACATCTAAATATGGGGGAGTCTTAGCTGTCGTGGGAGATGATCACGCCTGTAAGTCTTCCACATTGCCCCACCAGAGCGATCACATGTTTATTGGCGCTACCTGCCCCGTACTAAATCCTGCGGGTGTGCAGGAGGTTCTGGATCTCGGCGTCTATGGCTGGGAGTTGTCCCGATACTGTGGGTGCTGGGTCGGCATGAAGGTGATCACGGAAAACTGTGATGCAGCTATTTCGGCAGAAATAGACCCGGGGCGCGTGAAAATTGTTTTCCCCAAGGATTACGTATTGCCGGAAGGTGGTGTTCATGCTCGTTGGCCCGATACCCCCCTGGAACAGGAAAAACGCCTGCAACGGGACAAAATCTATGCAGCTTTGGCTTTTGCCAGAGCTAATAATCTTAATCGCATTACCTTGGATAGCCCCAATGCCAGGCTGGGCATTATCACAACGGGTAAATCGTACCTCGATACGTTGCAGGCTTTGGATGACCTGGGGATTGATGAGAAGCTTGCTCAGGAAATTGGTCTGCGGCTCTACAAGGTAGGGATGAGCTGGCCACTGGAGCCGGTGGTGACTCATCAGTTTGCCAAAGGTCTGGATGAAATACTGGTCATTGAGGAAAAACGCAGTGTTATAGAAGACCAGTTGACCAGTCATTTATATAACTGGCCAGTTGAGGAGCGCCCCAGAGTCGTTGGTGAATACGATGAGAATCGTGAATTGCTAGTGACCAATTTGGGTGAGTTGACTCCAGCAATTATTGCTCGGGTGATTGCCCGTCGAATCGGTCAATTTTTTATCAGCGAAGCCATTGAAAAACGATTGGCATTTTTATTGGCCAAAGAACAATCGTTGGCCAATAAAACAGCGCTGATCGAACGTAGTCCCTGGTACTGTTCAGGGTGTCCGCATAACACCTCCACGGTTGTACCCGAGGGCAGTATGGCCATGGCCGGTATTGGCTGTCACTACATGGTGCAGTGGATGGATCGTAGTACCTATACCTTTACTCAGATGGGAGGTGAGGGGGCCACCTGGATTGGCCAGGCACCATTTACCGATACCCGGCATGTATTTCAAAATCTGGGGGACGGTACTTATTTCCACTCCGGATTGTTGGCGATCCGGGCGGCGATTGCTTCAGGGGTGAATATTACCTACAAAATCCTCTTCAACGATGCGGTGGCGATGACGGGGGGGCAACCGATTGATGGAGACCTCTCGGTCGAGCAGATGATTTACCAACTCCGCGGTGAGGGAGTTAAACGAATTGCTGTCGTCTCGGACGACCCGGATCAATTTGATCGGGACTTTTCTACCCCGTTAATAAAAAAATTAGACGGCCTGTCGATACATCACCGCGACCAACTGGATGCGGTACAACGTGAACTTCGCGAGATTCCTGGCACTACAATTCTGATCTATGTGCAGACCTGTGCAGCCGAAAAGCGTCGTCGCCGTAAAAAAGGCACGCTGGAAGGCCCAACCAAACGGGTATTCATTAACGAGATGGTCTGCGAAGGTTGCGGTGATTGTGGTGTGCAATCCAATTGCCTGTCTGTGATTCCAAAAGACACGGTACTTGGACGCAAACGGATGATTGATCAGTCTGCCTGCAATAAGGATTACTCCTGCGTTAAAGGTTTCTGCCCGAGTTTTGTGACCGTCCACGGTGGTCAATTGAGAAAGAATATTGCTGCTACCGACGAGGGGTGCCGCGATGGGCACAGCCCTTCCCATCACGGTGAAACCTGGAACGAGCTTCCAGTACCGACATTCCCCGCTATCGATGTACCTTACAATATTCTGGTGGCCGGTATTGGTGGCACTGGTGTGCTAACCGTGGGTTCCATTTTAGGAATGGCGGCCCACATTGCCGGGAGGGGAACTTCCGTGCTGACGCAGACGGGGCTGGCACAAAAATTTGGCTCGGTCACCAGCCATGTGCGTATTGCCAAAACACAATCGGATATTCATGGGGCCAGAATTCCTGCTGGCGATGCCCATCTTTTGTTGGGTGCAGACCTGGTGGTTTCCACCAGCAACGAATCTCTGTCCAAGGTCAACCGGGAGTTTTCCTCTGCAGTGATCAATAGCCATGAATCCCCCACGGCAGAATTTACTCACAACCCCGATGCGGTGTTCCCCACATTGGCAATGACTCAGGTTCTTCAAGACGAAACCGGAGAGGATCGCACCTGGTTTCTCGATGCTACCCAGTTAGCCACCTCGCTCTTGGGCGATGCCAT
>DFBC01000129.1 GCA_002367235.1 Cellvibrionales bacterium UBA3090 | reverse complement strand
CCATGGTGAAGATGTACCGGGAGGCCCTCCCGGTAGTGAAAACGATGATCTCGATCGCTATATTGAGATCTGGAACCTGGTTTTTATGCAGTATGAGCGTAGTGCAGATGGCTCTATGGCGCCGTTACCTAAGCCTTCGATTGATACGGGTATGGGGCTTGAGCGTATCGCGGCAGTGATGCAAGGCGTTCATAGTAATTACGAAATTGACCTGTTTCAGGCTCTGCTGAAAGCAGCAGCAAAAGCGACAGGTACCAGTGATTTAGAAAATAAGTCACTGAGAGTTATTGCCGACCATATACGCTCTTGCAGTTTTTTGATTGTGGACGGTGTATTACCTTCCAATGAAGGGCGCGGTTATGTACTACGGCGGATTATTCGCCGCGCTATTCGGCATGGAAACAAGCTGGGGCAAACCAAGGCCTTCTTTCACACACTGGTGGCATCACTGGTCGCTGAAATGGGTGAGGCCTACCCCGAGTTGACCAAGGCCCAGGCTCAGGTTGAAAAAGTGTTGCTGGCAGAAGAGCAGCAATTTGAAAAAACTCTCGATAAGGGGATGGGGGTTCTCGATACAGCGTTGGCTGGATTGCAGGATGACATAATTCCCGGTGAGGTGGTTTTTACGCTTTACGATACCTATGGTTTCCCCGTTGATTTAACTAATGATATTGCCCGTGAAAGGGGTTTGTCTCTGGATATGTCTGGTTATGAGGAGGCTATGAACGCGCAGCGTCAGCGTGCACGCGCTGCGGGTGCTTTCAAAGTGGACTATACCCAGCAATTACAACTGGAAGGCAATACCGGTTTTACTGGTTATGAGGGTACGACAGGCCTGGGTTGCGTTATTGCACTGGTTAAGTCTGGCGACGTTGTAGATTCGTTATCTGAAGGTGATGAAGCTGTTGTGGTTTTGGACCAAACACCTTTTTATGCTGAGTCCGGTGGTCAAGTCGGTGATAGCGGTTACCTTCACACAGCCGGTGCTGAGTTTGATGTGCGTGATTGCCAAAAACAGGGGAATCATTACCTGCATGTTGGCGTAGTGACGTCAGGAAACCTCCGCGTTGGGCAGCAATTGGAAGCCGAGGTTAATGCTGAGGCCCGTCGGGCAACGGAGCTCAATCACTCCGCTACTCACTTGTTACATGCGGCGCTCAGAGAAGTTCTTGGTGAGCATGTCACCCAGAAGGGCTCATTGGTTGATAGCAAGCGTCTTCGCTTTGACTTTAGTCATTTTGAAGCCGTGACACCGGCGCAACTTAAGGCGATAGAGCAGCGAGTTAATGAGGAGATTCGGCGTAACTCTTCAGTAGATACAGATCTGTGTGATATGGAGTCTGCCCAGAAGAAAGGTGCGATGGCACTCTTTGGCGAGAAGTATGGTGAAGAGGTGCGGGTTCTTACTATGGGCGAGGGTTTTTCAGTAGAGCTGTGTGGTGGCACCCATGTCTCTCGCACTGGCGATATTGGTTTAATGCGAATTACCAGTGAGTCTGGTATTGCTGCAGGCGTACGCCGAATTGAAGCCGTAACCGGTAGTCAGGCACTAAGCTATATGGATGCTCTGGAGCAGCAGCTTGATGAGATTGGGCGTGCAGTTAAAGCGAGCCGCGATAAAGTGGCGAAAAAAGTGCTAGCGCTCTGTGCTGAGTCGAAAGAGCTCGAAAAGCAGAATGCTCAATTAAAAGGTAAGTTAGCCAGTTCTGCCGGTAGTGATTTGGCGAGCCACGCCCGAGAAATAAATGGTGTTAAGGTACTGTCGGCCAGTCTTGACGGCATTGACCCAAAAGCGCTTCGCGATACCGTAGATCAATTAAAAAATAAGTTGGGATCAGGGGTGGTGATATTGGCCGCATCAGGAGATGACAAGGTTGCCTTGGTCGCTGGAGTGACAAAGGATGTGACTGATCGTGTTAAGGCGGGTGAGCTGATGCAGTTTGTGGCCAGCCAGTTGGGCGGCAAGGGCGGCGGTCGTCCCGATATGGCCCAAGGTGGTGGGAGTGATGTTGCCGCATTACCAAAAGCCATCGATTCAGTGTTTGCCTGGGTTGAGAAAAAGCTGATTGTTTGATTTTGGTTACATTGTTGCCCTTAACTTTAGTCTTGATTTGGTGTTTAATTGCCCGCCTTTCCTTAGGGATAGGTCGTTTAATAACCCTTTCTTAGCGTAGCAGCGCCCATGAGTTTAATAGTTCAAAAATACGGTGGTACTTCGGTTGGAACCACTGAGCGGATCGAAGCTGTAGCCGAAAAAATTGTCAGTTTTCGAGACCGTGGTGATGATCTGGTAGTGGTGGTCTCTGCCATGAGTGGAGAAACCAATCGGCTTATCGCTTTGGCGGCTGATATCCACTCAGATCCCAGTGCCCGTGAAATGGATGTGCTGGTATCTACTGGTGAGCAGGTGACCATTTCCCTGTTGTGTATGGCACTACATAAAAGAGGTTGTGACGCTCGCTCCTATACGGGGAGCCAAGTACGGATTCTGACCGATAACTCACATTCTAAAGCGCGTATCCAGGCTATCGACGCACACCGTATGCAGTCTGATTTGGCAGCTGGTAGGGTGGTGGTTGTCGCTGGTTTTCAGGGCGCTGATGAGGACGGCAATATTACTACCCTTGGTCGGGGTGGTTCTGATACAACAGCGGTCGCGTTGGCTGCCGCATTAAAAGCCGATGAATGTCAGATATACACAGATGTAGATGGCGTCTACACCACAGACCCGCGAATGGTGCAGGGCGCGAGACGCCTGGATCGCATTACCTTTGAGGAAATGCTTGAAATGGCCAGTCAGGGTTCAAAGGTGTTACAAATACGTGCCGTTGAATTCGCAGGAAAATACAAGGTTCCATTGCGGGTGCTATCCAGTTTTGAAGATGGCCCCGGTACATTGATTACACTAGAGGATGACGACGATATGGAAAAACCGGTTGTTTCTGGTATCGCCTTTAATCGTGATGAGGCCAAGCTGACCATTCGTGGAATTCCCGATGTACCTGGTATTGCATCTAGCGTATTGGGTGCTGTCGGTAGGGCAAATATTGAGGTAGACGTTATTGTTCAGAACGTTGCTCAGGATAATACCGCCTCGTTGACATTTACAGTGCACCGTAATGATCTGTCCAAGGCTAAAGATGTGCTGGAAAGCGTCGCCAAAGAGCTGGGTGCGACCACCATTGAAGCAGATGCCGATATTGCAAAATTAGCGCTGGTCGGCGTGGGAATGCGTTCTCATGCGGGTGTGGCTGCAACCATGTTTGAAGCCTTAGCTAAGGACAATATCAACATTCAGATGATTAGTACGTCAGAGATAAAAATTACGGTTGTGATTGACGAGCGTTATCTGGAGCTGGCGGTGAGGGCGCTGCACAGCGCTTTTGAGCTAGATCAAGAAGATACGGAAGAGGCATAAGCTCAGCGGTTTACCTCAATGCGGAATGATTGGTATAGTTCGCCAGCAGAACTCATTGGTGGAAGCTGGTGAGGCATGTAGAACTGGTTATACTAAAATAATAAAGCCAGGGAAAATAGGAATCAGTGTTATCACTGAAATTTGGCAGTATATAGGAGTTCAATCATGTTAATTCTCACACGTCGTGTTGGGGAAACGCTTATTATTGGTGACGATGTTAGTGTTACCGTACTAGGTGTCAAAGGTAACCAGGTTCGTTTGGGCGTGAATGCGCCAAAAGATGTCTCCGTTCACCGAGAAGAAATCTATCAAAGGATCCAACAGGAGAAAGAAGGGCAGGAATAGCCCAATCTGCTTTGATTTTTTAGATGGTATTGTTATTATGCCGCCTCAATTTTAGGCGGTGTATTGCAGTTGTCTGAAATATGTCAGTAGATTAGAAATTTGGTGAGGTGGCCGAGCGGCTGAAGGCGCTCCCCTGCTAAGGGAGTATAGGCTTATCCCCTATCGAGGGTTCGAATCCCTCCCTCACCGCCATTAATAAAAAACCCGGCTTATGCCGGGTTTTTTATTGGCTTCAGCGAGGCTATTGTCTGCCTCTACTTCGACCAAAGATTCTATGTTTCTTACTGTGCCGTAATAACCAAGAATCTTATGGTTATGCCGATTTAGCGCCGTAGCGTCTCAGCCAAAGCAGGGCTGTTTTGCGGGCACGCTTGGCGGCAAGATCGATAGCATAGTGAATGTCTTCCTCTGTATTTTGAACATCTATGTGTGTGGGAATTCCTTCGAGCTCCACTGTTACATAGCAGTTTTGTCGTTTGTTTCCCTTCTCGTCTTCTACTTCTGATAATTTCACCAGTACGTATTTTACCTGGTCATACTGTCCACTTTCATCAAAGCCTAGATGAAGTTTTATGTAGTCTTCCAGGTCTTTCGTAAGCGTGACATTGTCTGTTTGAAATTCAATTTGCATTATGGTCTCCCAGTTTTGATCTAGTCAGTATCAGGAAAGTAGGCTAGGGCGATTTAAAGATCAGGAAAAGTCGAATATAATTTCCATATACTTCGTATTAACCGAACTATTGGTGCGCGTGATGATGAACTATAAACACCTTTATTATTTCTGGGTGGTGGCTAAAACGGGTGGAGTTACTCGCGCCAGTGAGCGCCTGCACCTGACGCCTCAGACTATTAGTGGTCAGCTGACTCTTTTGGAAGAGCATCTCGGTGAAACGCTATTTTCTCGTGTGGGGCGCAATCTCGAGTTGACTGAGGTTGGGCGACTGGTGCTGAGCTATGCCGAAGATATTTTTTCATTGGGTAGCGAGCTCAAAGAAATGCTACGTAACCTGCCTGATGAACGGCCACTGATATTTAAGGTGGGGGTGACAGATGTAGTCCCAAAATCAATTGCGTATCGTTTATTGGCTCCGGTACTTGAGCTGCTAGAACCTATCCGGATTGTTTGTAAAGAGGGCTCCATTAATTCGCTATTGGATGACTTGGCTGCACACCGCATTGATTTGGTGCTCGCAGATGGTCCAATACCTCCTGGCATGAGTGTGGCAGGGTTTAGCCGTCCGCTGGGTGACTCTGGTATCACTTTCTTTGCAACGCCTGAGCTGGCTGACAGGTTGGGTAGCAACTTTCCGAATAATCTCAGTGACATGCCTTTATTGTTGCCTGGTGAGATGACGATGGTGAGGGGGCACCTTGTTCGGTGGTTAGACCGTCAGCATATTCACCCCCGAATTATTGGTGAATTTGACGACGGTGCATTAATGAAAGCCTTTGGTCAGGCCGGTGTTGGTGTGTTCATTGCCCCAACAGCGATTGCCGATGAAATAAAAGAGCATTACGGGGTGAAAATTATCGGGGAAACAGATGAAGTGCGTGAGCAATTCTATGCGATTTCCGTTGAACGCAAAACGCCACATCCTGCTGTGGCGTCGATAACGGAGACTGCCAGAGAGTGGTTGGTGACCAATTTTGAAGATTGATCGTATGAGTTTTATGTAAGCGCTTCGTACCCTTGTGGACGTCGGCATCAACTCCCTTTCCGGGTTGCCAGGCGTCCCCTCTGGTTTTGTTTGTGATCTTTCGAGACATTAATGCCCTGCTGGATCATTCCACTCGGGTAAGAGCACGATGCAGTTTGGATTTAAGTTGTTGTCCTTAAAGGTGTTAATGGTGTCCATAACCTGCTGATTCTTTAGGTCGATGACCGTGATTGATCCGTCATTCATTCCGGGTAAGTTAACAAAGGCGTTTTGTACGAAGGCGTACTGATTATCTTTGCTAAAGGCAACATGGTGTGCGCCCTCATTGGCATTTAATGTTTTGATCAGTCGAGGTTGTTTTAAGTACTGTCCACTGATGTCAAAGATGTGGAAGTGTCCTGGGTTGGCCGTGGTAATGTACATCCGAGTATTGTTATCCCTAAAGTAAACCTCAAGTGGAACACTCGATCCCGTCTCGGCAAAGTCGTAGGCCTGTGCTACGTCA
Organism: Cellvibrionales bacterium UBA3090; assembly: GCA_002367235.1. Lineage (GTDB taxonomy): Bacteria > Pseudomonadota > Gammaproteobacteria > Pseudomonadales > Porticoccaceae > Porticoccus. The sequence continues at coordinate 11,286 of DFBC01000129.1, read as the reverse complement.
AAGTCTTTTGTCGTACGATTCCATGTGGCTGTCCACAGGGTGTTCCCAAACATATTCGTGATGTAGGCCGTGGGCGGATTGCTATCAGGCATAAACAGCACTTCGACGGGCGCTTCTCCAGAGGGTGATGGCTTTTCTGAGAGTTTATGATGGTTTAGTACTTTTCCCGTACTGGCTTCCAGAACAGTAATGGTTTCACCTGGGTCACCTAAGTCGCTTGCACGGACAGTACTTGTGACCAAGATACGGTCGATGCTGTGGTTGATAGTAATCCCGTGAGGGTAGAGCTTGGGCATGTCGATCGTTTTAAGTACTTTATCTGTTATTGCATCGCCAACAACTACTTTGCTTGACCCCATGCAGGTGGTGTACCAAGTTCGGTTGTCCTCAGAAAAAATAGTATCTTCTCCTACTTGGCAGTCGGGAATGCTGATGACTTTCATGCGGAAGGGGTTGCTTGTCATGTCAATAACCCTGAGCTCTGGCTTTCCCAGGGCTGTGACATAGGCTTTTGTTGAGTCTCTGTTGTAGAAAATGTGGTGGGCTACTAAGTCCGGCGGCAGGGGGATTTCCATCAAAATCGTGCCATAGTTTTGAGACTTGGGGTCGACATCAATAATGGCGATACCCTCTTGGCGAACGGTGTTGTTGAAGGGTAATTTTAAGTCTTTCAGTTTGTCGGCAGGCTTGGACTCGTAATTCAACATCGCCAATATCTCACCTTGAGTGGTAATGGGTGTGATGAACAATGTAGATAATATTAATCCAAGTAGGGAGTGGCGGATTTTCATTGTCTCCTCCTGTGTGAGAAGGTTTTCAAGGTTAAGTTAAGTCTAGTAAAGCTGAGTGGGGAGTCAGTAATTTTGAGTTATAAGCGGGGGCAAAGAATGGCTGTCTATAATTATGAGGATAGAGATATGTGGAGATGATCAATGGCAACGGGTATCCGATTTGTTTTGGGGATGGCGCTAATGTCACTTTGTCTCTTCCCCTTGTTGTCGGTAGGCAATGACCAGCCCTCTGTGGGGGAGGACATAAAGCAGTTTGATATTTATATCGAGCAACGTGAGGTGAAGCCCGATCTAAGCAGAATTGTTGTGAGTCAGGGACAGTGGGTGAAGTTAGTATGGCATTCTGATGAGGATGTAGACATTCATTTGCACGGCTATGACATACAGCGGAGTATCACAGCTAACGAGCCGGGAGAGATGATGTTTAAGGCTTATGCCACGGGACGATTCTCAATCACATCGCATGGCTTTGGCGAACAGCAGGGAGGGGGCAAAAAGCATCATCATGGCGCCCTTTTTTATCTTGAAGTACATCCGAATTGATGGGTTGAAAGGCTTCTTTTTAGGCTTGTTTTGGCTGCCTGGCGCCGCTTGTGCCCACGGTTTTGCACAGCGTTACGACTTGCCTGTGCCATTGTCTTTGTATCTGACAGGTGCCGCTATTACTGTAGCCGTATCATTTTTAGTCATTACCTTGTTTGTTAGACACGGGGTGGTGTTGTACCACTATCCGCGATGGAAGCTGCCTCGCCTATTCGCAGTTAGTTTGACGCTGAAGAAGAGCTGGTTCTTTCTCTGGCGGTCAGTGTCAATTTTTGTGCTGATCCTGACTTTGGTGGCTGGTTGGTGGGGCGTTCAGTCACCCTTTAAAAATATTGTACCCACGCTGGTTTGGGTGATTTGGTGGGTAGGGTTCGCCTATTGTTCCGGGTTGCTGGGCGATTTATGGTCATTGTTGAACCCATGGAAAAACAGCTTCCTCCTGTTTGAATGGCTGTTCAGAAGGTATTTGGGTGTAGATTCAATATCATTTTACGTGGCTCTACCCCGATGGGTAGGAGTCTGGCCCGCATTGATATTTTTTTCTATTTTCACCTGGGTGGAGTTGGTTTGGGCCCGCAGTGATGAGCCTTCTGCTATTGCAATGCTTGTGCTGACATACTCGTTGTTGACCTGGACCGGGATGGTGCTTTTTGGATCACGCCAATGGCTGCAAAGTGGAGAGGCTTTTACCTGGGTGTTTGGGCTGCTTTCTCGGTTTTCTTTGACAGAAAAGGATGGGAAAGATCAGCGGTGGTACCTAAGGCCCTTTGGTTTGGGGCTGTTGGTGGAGAGCCCTGTTTCCAAGTCGCTCGTTGCCTTTGTTTTGTTTATGTTGTCTGTAGTGACATTTGACGGTTTTATGGCGACCCCCTTTTGGGTCGACCTGGTGGGCTGGGCGATTTACGCTGATAGTATGAGGCCGGCGCTACTCATGTTGCAGTCAGTGTTTGGCGATGCTGTCGCGGTGATCACAACACTGGGTTTTTTAGCATTTCCGGTACTATTTTGTGGGATTTTCTTACTGTGTTGCTCCCTCATGAGGTTTTTGGCTGGGCCATTAAGTTCGCCTTCCAGGATGGAGATGGCCGGATATTTTGTGATGACCCTTATACCGATTGCGCTGGCTTATCACTTGGCGCACTACATGTCATTCTTGTTGATAGTGGGACAATATATGATTCCTCTGGTGTCAGACCCCTTCGGTTTTGGCTGGAATCTCTTTGGTACAAAACATTACTTTGTGGATATCGGTATTGTGAATGCCAGGTTTGTCTGGATTTCATCGGTCATAGTGATTGTGACCGGACATATCATTGCGGTGTTCTTGTCACACGTAATGGCGCAAAGGGTGTTCGAATACCAGAGGCAAGTAATCATGAGCCAAATCCCCATGCTAGTCTTGATGGTGGGTTATACAATGGTTAGTTTATGGATCTTGGCTCAACCAATTGTTGAATGAGAAAAGTGAGTATTGGTTCTCGAGAGGTGTTTCAGTGAAAAGAGCGATAACAAATTTCCATCTTGACCGATATCAGGAGTGGGTGGCTGATTTGGAATGTGGACACGAGGTAACCATGCGGCATAACCCGCCCTATCAGAATTGTTCCTGGGTCGGCTCTGCAAAAGGCCGGCAAGAACATATTGGTGATCTTCAGGAGTGTGTGAGCTGTGATATGCCAGAGTTACCAGATGATTTGAAGCTAACGGAAACATCACCGGTGTATCAAAAGGGAGCCATACCAGAACAGTTCGGTTCAGGGTATACCACTGAGGATGGTGTGTGGGCAAAAATAGTCGTCAAAAAAGGTTTGTTACAGTTTTTAATTCTCTCTGACCCTTCTATTGGATTTGTGTTGGACGAACATTTGTGTGGCGTTGTCAAACCCGGCGTTAAACATGAAATCAAGCCTGCGATGGGCGATGTCGAGTTTTATGTCGAGTTTTATCAGGTCATATGATCCTTGGGGGGCTGTAGGACTATTTCGTGGTATGCAGGATTGTACCTGCTAATCAGCCCTCTAGAGGATGCTATAAAGTAAGTCATCGGCTTTTAAATGGTGGCGCCCATCTATTGAACGTAATCCAAAGATTGCCGAACAGTAATTAGACCCCCGCGGTCGGTGTAGTTTGTAGACAAAAGTGTAGTGAAGTGAAACAGGTGTTTGATTTCCGTACAGTTCTTGTTGCGGTTTTCTTCTTGCTAGAAAAAGATAATCTACTTTAAATTCATGGTGTTAGGTGTTTCTCCCCGTTTTTAGTTCCTGCTGGCACGGAGATTGCTGTTAGAGGGGATGTCCATGGAATTAATTTTTGATGAAACCATGTGACAAGTAGAACTCTAATTAATCTCGTAAGCTAGGAACTAAGGTAACTCGATATGGGAATGCTGATTAATATCGATAATGGCGGGACTCTCACAGATATCTGTGTGATTAAAGATAACAATTTTTATAAAACAAAAACGTTAACAACGCCTTATGATTTGAGTAAATGTTTTTTCGAGGGCTTAAAAGCCGTTTCTGGGGTGATTTATGGCGATGAGGATGTAGCCAGATTATTAGCCGAGGTGGATCATATTCGTTATTCGACCACCCAGGGCACCAATGCAATTGTGGAGCGTAAAGGGCCTAAGCTAGGCCTGGTTATCAATAAAGATAACGCTCATCTGCCCGCACGTATGCGTGAGCATGATCCAGACCTGTATGATTTCCTTATTGGCGACAGGGTTGAGGAAATTGACCTCGCCGACTTGTCCGACCCTCAAAAAGCAATTGATACTGCAACATCGATTACACGTTTAACCTCTTCTGGTGCTAATCGAGTGGTTGTCTGTTTTGATGTTGATGATGCTCATGAGTATGAGTCGCAGTTTAAGAAGGTGGCATTTGATAGCTATCCCCGTCACCTACTTGGTGCTGTGCCAATGTTGTTTGCTAGTGAGCTGGCTGATGATGTGTCTGGTGAGCGTCGTGCTTGGACTGCGCTGGTTAACTCCTTCTTGCATCCGGCCATGGAGAACTTTCTTTTCAACGCAGAAAACCGTCTGCGTGAATTCCGTACCAAAAATCCACTGTTGATTTTCCGTAATGATGGCGATGCCTCTCGGGTGGCTAAAACTATTGCGTTGAAGACCTACAGCTCTGGTCCTCGTGGTGGTATGGAAGGTGTGAAGGCATTTAGTAAGGAATATAACCTTCCTAATGTGCTTTCAATGGATGTTGGTGGCACTACAACTGATATTGGACACGTAGTAAGAAACACTGTTGACGAAGATCGGCGCGGAAAGGTAGAGGGTGTACCTGTCTCGTTTGCTCTGTGTGAAATTGCTAGCCCCGGTGTTGGTGGTAGTTCTATTCTTGCTGTTAAGGATGGGGCTATTCAGGTAGGTCCTGAAAGTGTGGGAGCGGTACCTGGTCCGGCCAGTTTCGGCCGAGGCGGTAAAAATTCCACGATTACTGACGTAAACCTGCTGATGGGTTTGTTAGACCCTTCTACCTTTTTTGGTGGTGGCTTGGCATTGGATATAGAGCGCGCGCGCGCAGCCCTTGCTGAAAACGTTGCTGATCCTCTGGGTATTTCAGTTGATGATGCCTTGTTACAGCTTCGCGATGCTTACGAGCAGAAAATTGCTCATGAATTGAGTGGCTTCGCTGAAATTTCTGACGATACAGTACTGTTGGCTTTCGGTGGTGCTGGTCCAATGAATGCCTGTGGCGCTGCTGATAAATGCGGAATCAAAACGGTATATGTGCCAAAAACTGCTGCCGTGTTCAGTGCTTATGGTATTGGTTCTTGTGATATTGGCCAAAGCTATGCAGTGGTTCTTGCTGATTATAAGCAGGACACATTGGTTAAAGCCTACGAAAAACTCTTGGAGCGTGCAGAAAGAGATATGTTTGCCGAGGGCTTTGCCAAGGGCGAATACGAAATCAGCGCTCAGTTAGTGGGTGAAAAAGATGGCACCGAGTCTGTCCATGTCTTGGATGGCGCTGTTGCTGTTCCTCAGGAGCTGGCCAATGCTGATGCCGTTACTTTGGAAGTTTCAGCGCGTAAGCGTCTGAGAATTGAAAGTGACAAGCATGCTGAAGTGAAAAAGGCGAACCCCGCCAAGTCTTCAAAAACCCGTTCAATTTTCGGTGAAAACAAAGAATGGCAGGACGTGCCTGTCTACGATGTGAACTATATGGAGCCTGGTGACTTTGGTGCAGGCCCAGCGGTTATTGAAGAAGAGTTCTTTACCTGTTTGGTGAGAGATGGCTGGGAGTTTGTTGTAACTGAATTGGGTGATATTTGTTTGACCAAGGGGGCTGTGTAATGAAAGTTTTGATGACTGAATATCTCCGCATCGATCTGGATACAGAGAATTGGGAGTGTCGTGTATGTGAGCATGTAGTCGGTTCGGCGCGTGGTAACTACAAAGAGGGCCTGCTGGCTTATAAGCGTGACCCAGCGGATATCCACCCTTCAATTATCGATCCTGATAAGTACAAGTTTACGTTCTGTCCTGACAAAGATTGGGTCAGTATTTATGAATTTTATTGTCCGTCATGCGGTACCCAGATGGAAGTTGAGTACACCTTCCCTGGGCACGAGCCACTCTTCGATATGGAAGTAGATGTGGATGCCCTGAAGGAGCAGTGGAGTCATCGCGAAGAAATATTGGAGCCGGTTACTGGCCCTAATGTTTTGGTGGATAGAACTCACGGTCACAATCATTGATAACTATTGTCATCAACAGTGGTAGCCATCGAGGCAGTACGGCCGCTGGTTTGGCAAGTGAATAACTTAATAGTTATAGAGTTTTAGGAAATAAAATTATGAAACGTATATCAGTAGATATTGGCGGTACTTTTACCGACTGTTTTGTGGTGTGGGACGGCAAATATATTGAAACAAAAGCGCTGACTACTCACCACAACCTCGCTCTAGGTTTTAATGAGGCAGTTGAAAAAGCATACACCGAGCTAGACATCTCGATGGAAGAGATCCTTGATGGGGTTGACTCCGTTCGTTATGCAACAACGTTGGGTACCAATGCACTTATTGAACACAATGGCCCTCGTATCGGTATGTTGGTAACGGCCGGTTACGAAGCTATGGTTCCCCTCAGCCGTGGTCGTGGCTACGGTGAAGGTTTGGACGAGCTGGGCAAGCAGAACTTACCTGATGCACAGCGTCCAGAGCCACTGGTTTTGCCGCACATGATTGAAGGCGTGCGTGAACGCTTAGGTTTCGAAGGTGAGTTGGTTATGCCTTTGGACGAAGCCGATGTTCGCGAAAAGGTCAGAAAACTGATTGATAAGGGCGCCCAGGTAATTGTGGTTTGTCTTGTTAACTCTGTTGTTAATCCTGCGCACGAAAAGCAGGTAGAGCAAATTATCTTGGATGAGTATCCAACGCACCTGTTGGGGTCGATTCCAACAATTCTGTCTCACCGCGTAGCTGGTCGTAAAGGGGAGTACGTACGTGCTACTTCAGCGATCGTAGATGGTTATTTGCACTCCACTATGTACCACGCAATGAGCCAGTTGGAGCAGAACCTGCGTTCACACGCCTATTCAAAGCCTATGCTGGTTATCCACAACTCCGGCGGTATGGCTCAGTTGAATTCAACTGATGCGTTGCAGACCATTCACTCTGGCCCTGTTTCTGGTATCAGTGCGGCAGAGCACTTGGCTAAAGAAGCTGATCTTGGCAGTGTAATTGCTACGGATATGGGCGGTACTAGCTACGACATCGGTATCGTTGTTGAAGGCGGTATCAAGCACTATGACTTCAACCCTGTTATCGACCGTTGGTTGGTTTCTGTGCCGATGGTTCACTTGGTAACGTTGGGTGCAGGTGGTGGTTCTATAGCTTCTTTCGATCGCATGTACAACGCTGTTGCGGTTGGCCCTAAGAGTGCGGGCTCAGATCCTGGCCCTGCTTGTTATGATCGCGGTGGTATGAACCCAACAGTTACCGATGCCGACCTGGCCTTGGGTTACCTGGATGCCGAAAATTATGCTGGCGGTAGTATCCCGTTAAACCCTAAGCGTTCCCTGTTTGCCATTGAAGAAGCACTGTGTGACGACCTAGATGTTGAAGTCATTGAAGCTGCGCTACTTATCAAAGAGAAAGTGGACGCCAGCATGGCCAACGGTGTTAATACCGAACTACGTGTACGTGGTTATGATCCTGAAGACTTCACCATGTTGGCTTACGGTGGCAATGGCCCACTGCACTGTTGTGGTATCGCTTCTAATCTGAACATTGACAAGATTCTCGCCACGCCAATGAGTTCAGTTTTCTCAGCGGTAGGTGCCGGTAATATGCACCAGATGCATATCCATGAATCATCGTTGTTTATGGTTTTGTACGATTCCAACTCTCGCAAGGTTTTTGATAACTACCAGCGGTTTAACGATATCGTTGCTGAGTTGAGCCAGCGTGGTCAGAACGACCTGTTGAGACAGGGTTCTAACGCCGATGATATCAAGCACTCTCTTGAGCTGGATATGCGCTACGGTAACCAGTTGGTACAAACAACAGTTGTTGTTCCTAAGCACTCGCTTGAGTCTGCTATGGATGTGATGAACATTCTTGATCAGTTCTCCACAGACTACGGTAAGCGTTTTGGTGAAGGTAGCCAGGCACCTGAAGCAGGTATTCGTATCAACACTATCCGTGTTGCTTCTTATGTCGAGCACGACACCGTTAGGTTCACCCATATTAAGCCTGTACCGGAAGCTGAGCGTACAGAGCCACCGGCTCCATCGGGATCTCGTACTTGTTACTTTGTTGGTGATGGTAAGCCTGTGGAAACGCCAGTGTGGAATAAAAGTGATATTCCACCCGGTACCGAAATTGTAGGTCCAGGTATTGTGGCGTCAGAAGTCACTACCTATTTGATTGAACCCGGTTGGAAATATGTGTCCGCAGAACAGGGTGCAGTTTGGTTCCTTCGTACAGAAGCAAAGAATTAAAGAGGTAGTTTTATCATGAACAATCAAGTGAATGCAGAAACTGAACTTCAAGATCAGGAGTTAATCCAGAAGTTCCTTAAGGATACAACGCTATTTCTTGGTCCAGACCCTGAAATTATGCGTGATCACAGCATCATGCCGCGCACTGAAAAAGAAGAAGAGTGCATGGGTAAATACACTGATCTCAATCAGATTTCTTCCATCCGTGACCGCTTGCAGTCAGCCTGTGAAGAAGGTTTTGAAATGGTTGAACAGATGGGTGCGGCACCTGGTGCGAAGTGGGGCGATATCATTACTGGTATCTACTCAGCATCAGGTGATTTGACCATTGGTAGTGCTGGCGGTGTATTGATTTTCTCCGCATTGGTTCACCACCCGATCAAGTTCATTATCAAAAACTGGATTGAAGAGAAGACGGTAGGTGTTCGTGAAGGCGATGGCTTCATTCATAACGATTCACGTTACGGTAATGTGCACAACACTGACCAAAGTATGATCTTGCCTGTATTCCATGAAGGCAAATTGATCTGTTGGGTAGCATCTACGGTTCACGAAGGTGAAAACGGTGCGATCGAACCCGGTGGTATGCCATCCATGGCTGAAACCTCCTTTGATGAAGGGCTAAAAATGTCCCCATTCAAAGTGGTTGAAAACTATGAGATCAAGAAAGATATTTTGACCTTCTTGCAAAACTCAGTGCGCGAGCCAAAGCTGCAATACGAAGATATGAAAGTGAAACTCTTCGCATGTATGCGTCTTGAAAAGCGTATTAAAGAAGTCTTTGAAACAGATGGTCCTGATGCGCTGACAGCCTGTCTACGCTATACCAATGAGAGTGTGGTTACTGAAGTACGTCGCCGTATCTCTGAATGGCCTGATATGACCGTTCGCACACATGTGATCATGGATAGTACCTTGCGTGAAAATGCACTGATCAAAATGAATCTGACGTTGAAGAAGAAAGGCGATCGTCTCATTTTTGATTTTGCGGGTACCAGTCCGGAAATTACAAACCGAGCAATTAATACCCAGCTTCCTGGTATGAAAGGTATGGTTGGGCAGGCCTTTATGAACCACATTTGGCCAGACCTCCCGCGTGGTCAGGCAGGTCTTTCGCCTGTTGAATTTGAAACAGTGCCTGGAACCATTGTCGATTGTAGTTATGCTGCACCTAACTCTCAGAGCTTAATGTCTATTTTCCAGAGCTTTACTGTTGCACAGCATGCTACAGCAAAAATGCTTTACAGCTGCCCAGAGAAATACACCCGAGTATTGGCGCCTTGGCACAATATGATCAACACCTTTATCTGGGGTGGCGTAAACCAGCATGGGGAAACACTGGGTAACCTGTGTGCTGACTTGAATGGTATGGGCGGCGGTGCTCGTATGGACAGGGATGGTGAGCATGCGTTGTCACCGATCTTTGCTACCATGGCCGATATTGGTGAGCAGGAAATGAACGAGGAAGAAGTACCGTTCCTTCAGTTAGTTTCCAAGAAGATGACCATGAATACTCAGGCTCCTGGTAAGTATCGTGGTGGTATGGGATATACCCAGATTGCAGCGACGAAAGACAGTGACCAGTGGGGCTTTATGACCACTTGTGTGGGCTCAAAGACACCCTCTATTCAGGGGCTGTTCGGTGGTTATGCAGCGGGTACCATTCCACTGTGTAAAATCTCGGATGTGGATGTTTATGACGTATTGCTTAAAGAGCCCGAGCGTTTCAAGCATTCTATTCCTGAGCTCATGAATGAAGAGCCTTTTGAAAATGCTTGTTACTCCACCCATCATTTGGGTCTGGGTTTCGATATTTCAAAACGTGGTGAGCTGTACATGATTTCGCAGGGTTCCGGTGGTGGTTATGGTGATCCACTTGAGCGCGACCCGTCTTTGGTCATCATGGATATCGAAGAATCGTTGATCTCAGCAGACTGGGCTAAAAAGCTTTATAAAGTGGTGTTCGACGATGAAACTCTCGCCGTTGATGAAGAAGCTACTAAACAGTTGCGTGCCGATTACCGTGAACAGCGCAAGAAGCAAGGCGTTCCTTACGCCGAGTTTGTTAAAGCGCATGTGAAAGATACGCCACCTGAGAATATTCCTTTCTATGGCTCTTGGAATGGTGAGAATGATAGTGTCTACTGTGGCAGCGTTAACGACAAGCGCGATGCGCAAAGCCCTGGCCCTATTTATATGACTCATCCAAAAGATGTTAGGATTAGTGAATTGGAAGCAGAGCTTGAAGCAGTAAGAAAGCAAGCGGGTATTCCGTCACAAGATACAAGGAAATAATATGGCTGTAGACCTAGTCTCATACCTAAAGTCGGGGGATTCATCCCCCCGCCTTTGGGTTAACTTTAATGAGTACACTAAAAAACTCTTGTTGGGTGAGGGTGAAAACCCTTGGACCACACCAGCTGCCTATATGTCTTTTTATGGGCAGGCTCATGGTTTGGTTAAGGCTGATGTGGTTGTGCTTGATGTATGGGATCTGTTTCAGCACTGGATGAAAGAGGACGAAAAAGCCGTTCCATCCATGGCAGAGAAGGGTCGTCTTACATATGCATTGAAAACCATGTTGGAAGCTTTTGCTCCGAGAGAGTTGTTGGCTGAAGTCATTACTGCTGTGAGCAATAACTATGGGGGCTCAACCCCCATAGTTTTGGTTGTTCCTTCACCGCGGTCTCTTTTAGTCAAGGCTCATAAAGCTGCTACTGGAAAAGATGCAGAACCAGAAGAAATGGCGATAGATACCGCTGGTATGTATTTGGCTGATTTTCTACGTTATTTCAGTGAAACAGATTTATCTGGCGTGCTGTTAGTCGAAGATGAAAACCTGATGCCGAGTAGTACCGAAGAACTGTCCTGGTACCAGCCTGTGATTAATATCGCAAAGCATTACCGTTGGACAGTTGGCATTCAGTTACCGTTTTCTGATGATGGTTTTAACGTGCCGGACGATGTGGGTTTTGCTATTACCCCAG